>QMTN01000077.1 GCA_003651105.1 Thermoplasmata archaeon | reverse complement strand
AGATTGGAAAGAGGAAAATGGAAAGGAAGTATCCCAAGAAGTAGAAGCCTCACCAGCAGATGAAAGCGATCTTGGGACGACTACATAACTAGATTACCGAAGCCCTCACGCGATTTTTTAGAAATATACTTAAACCCGTCATGCTTAGATGGATAGGGAATGAAAGGAAAGGTAACCTGTCCCAAATGCTCCTTCGTATTTGTGGTTGAAGGTGAGAGAGAAGAGGATAAGACCGTGAAGTGTCCAAAATGCGGATACGAGTTTATAGCGAGGGTTGGAAAGGTAAAGGATGTTAGATGGATAGAGTATGGAGGCACAAGGAAGGCTATCCTGCCCATCCCAGGGAAGGGAACAAAGAGACCCTTCGTCGCGGGTACGCTGTTGTTCTTGGTATTTCTGATAAATATGGCGACGATCCTCCTATACTACATCTCTCCCGGGAATTTGATCTGGACACCATATGATATAGTATTGGAGGGGAAGGAGATTTTTCTCACGATGATCCTCATCCTGCTGTCTATCCTCCTGCTCGCAGGATCCTACTGCTCGATAAGGAAGATCTCGATATCCCTGCCGATAGTCGGTTGCGTATCCGGTGTGCTTTCCTTTGGTTTCCTGGTAATTGGTCCCTTCCTTTCCCTGGTATCACTGGTACTGATCCTTCTATCTAGGGAAGAGTTCGAGAAGGGTTCGCAGGGGAAGGAGTTCTGATCATGGAAGAGCTATCAATCAACGAGAAAAAGGTTCTGCTCGCCCTGTCAAAGGTAAAAAGGAAGGCAAGGATTAACGAGATCCTGAAACTATCTGGTCTAAGAAATGAGGATGAGGTTGTAAACGCTTTATCATGGTTGCGCCTGAAAGGTCTGGTGAGGTTAGATGAAAAGGTAAAAAATCTCTATGCCCTTGGTGAGGAAGGAAAAAAACTCGCAGATAGGGGTTTACCGGAAAGAAGGGCGCTCGATCTCCTGCTTCAGAAAGGGAAGGTTTACATAGAGGATCTCAGGGAAAATTTGGAAGAGTATGAGATTCCGATAGCCATCGGATGGCTGAAAAGGAGAGGATGGGCTGAACTGGGTAAGGAAGATAACAGGGTTTTCCTGATGTTAAAGGATAAAGGTAAGGAGTTCAAGGATAAGATACTCCCGGAGGAGGAGATCCTGTCCCTGCTCAAGGAGAGGGACTGGGTTGAGATCGAGGATGAGGGGATTAAAACCCTTAAGTCAAGGAGAGGAGTATTGGAGGAGAAAACAACGGTAATCGTGGAGGCGGAGCTCACCGATAAAGGCAAGGAGCTGGTGAAGAAAGGCATAGACACAGAGGAGGAGATAACCCAGATCGATGCCAAGATAATAAGAAGTGGATTGTGGAAGAAAAGAAAGCTCAGAGCATACGATATCGATATGTTCGTTTCGCCAACATACGGAGGGAAGCCCCACCCCATCTACGAGTTGATAGATGAGGTGAGAGAGATATTCCTAGAGATGGGCTTCGAAGAGATAGAGGGAAATTACGTTGAATCGAGCTTCTGGAATATGGATGCCCTCTTTATACCTCAGGATCATCCAGCCAGGGACATGCAGGATACACTATATTGTAGAGATGTGAATATAGATGTGGATGATAAACTGCTTTCCACAATAAAGGAGGTTCACGAAAACGGATGGAAAACAGGATCGAGGGGATGGAACGTTTCTTTCTCGGAAGAAGAATCCAAGAAGGTCCTTCTCAGAACCCATACCACGGTCAATACCATAAGGTATCTCTATGAGAATCCTGAACCCCCAGCAAAGGTATTCTCGATAGGAAAGGTCTTCAGGAGAGAGAACCTCGATCCCACCCATCTACCGGAGTTCTACCAGATAGAGGGCATAGTTCACGAAAGGACAGCGAACTTCAGACAACTCATAGGTATCTTGAAAGAGTTTTACAGCAGAATGGGTTTCAAGAAAATAAGGTTCAGACCCGCTTACTTCCCATACACCGAGCCCAGCTTGGAGATCGAGGTATTATGGGAAGGAAAATGGATGGAGCTAGGAGGGAGCGGGATCTTCAGACCAGAGGTCACGATCCCAGCAGGCATAGAGAATCCGGTTCTGGCGTGGGGTCTTGGATTGGAGAGGCTTGCCATGATCAGATACGGTTTGAAGGATATAAGACAGCTCTACATCAGCGACCTAGAATGGCTTAGAAAGGTGCCCATACTTTGATCCTCTACACGAACTTCTCCTCCAAGTATCTGATGAATCTCTCTGGATTAAGCCCTTCCCCACAGCCCCTCCTAATGAGCTCTTCAGCATCAAACATCCTGCCAAACCTGTGTATCTTTCTGAATAACCACCTCTTTATATCCCCGAATCTACCATCCTCAACCAAGGCATGAAAACTTCCCATATCCCTTTCCATCGCATACATCAGCTGTGCAGAGTATATATTGCCTATGGTGTAGGATGGAAAATAACCAAAATCGCCGGTGCTCCAGTGCATATCCTGAAGAACACCCTCTCTATCAGATTTCGGTCTCACTCCAAGAAGTTCCTCCATCTTCTCATTCCATACCTCCCTGAGTTCCCTCACATCTATCCTCTGCTCGAAGATCTCTGATTCTATCTCAGATCTCAGGATGATATGGAGATTGTAGCTCACCTCATCCGCCTCAACCCTTATAACAGATCTCCTCACCTGATTCACGTATCTGTAGATATCCTCCATCTCCACTCCCAATCCATGGATCCTCTTTTTGACAAGCGGATAGAAAAACTTCCAGAAGCTGCGGCTTCTACCTACTATATTTTCCCAAAACCTCGCCTGCGACTCATGGATTCCCAAGGAGGGCGCATCAGATATAACCGTGTACCTGTATCTTCCCTTTGGCAGATTCAGCTCATAGATGGCATGACCCACCTCATGCAAGGTCGAGAAGAAAGAGGATAGGGGCTTATCCTTCAAATATCTCGTTGTTATCCTGACATCGTGAGTCGATATCCTAGCTGTGAAAGGATGCTCGGATGTATCTATCCTGAACCTTTCCCTGTCCATAGATACTTGCCGGAGAAAGATCTCTGACATCCTTTCCTGATCTCTGATATCTAAACCTATCTTCAGATCGAAATCTCCTTCCAGTTTGTCCAGCAACCCCTTCAGTTTTTGCTTCAAGAAATCAAAGCATGGTTTTAATCTCTCATACCTCATCCCCTCCTCGTAATCGTCTATGAGGTTGTTGTAGGGATGCCCACCAAGATTTTTGTAGTTGCAGTACTCCATTTTGAGCTCGATCAGCTTGCTCAGATAAGGGAGGAATAGATCAAACCTGGATCTCTCTCTTGCCCGAACCCAGGATGAGTAAGATATTGCTTCCAGCTTGCTCAACCTCTCGACAAAATCGGATGGTATCTTCCTAGCCTTCTCCACATCTCTCTTCAATCTTTCCACAACAATCCTATCGATGCTCGATAGATCTTCCTTTCTGGCATCGAGAAACTCAACAGCTCTATAAAGCTCATCCGATGTCAGGAGATCGTGTAGCTTCTTGGAGAGATAGGATATCTGGATCGACCTGTCTTCCAGCCCCTTCCTTGGCATGCAAGTTTTCTGATCCCAGTCCAGCAGAGATATTACCCCTCCCAGAATATGCATCTCCCTCTGTTTCTCGTAGATGAGTTTCAATGCATCCCTCATCCTCAAGCTATCATCCAGATGGGTGTATAGAATTATTCTATTAACGCTTTCCGATCCTCCTTCTCAGATATTCTGCAAGCTTATCCAGGGATTTTCCTCTGTGAGAGTACCTGTTTTTCTCCCTAACATCCATCTCCCCAAATGTT
>QMTN01000076.1 GCA_003651105.1 Thermoplasmata archaeon | reverse complement strand
TCGGTGAAGGGAGATATCATCTTGGTATCCCACGATCACTACGATCACAACAGCGTAAAGACGGTGGAGAAGGAAGGGTCCGTTGTCGTGAGAGATACCGGAAAGATGGAGGTGAAGGGTGTAGAGATCGAGGGTATCGAATCTTTCCACGATGAGGTGAAGGGTGCCAAGAGGGGAAAGAATACCATCTTCAAGTTCAAGATGGATGAGATAGTGTTCTGCCACCTGGGAGACCTGGGTCACGTACCGGATGAAGATACTTTGAGCAAGATAGGGGATGTCGATGTACTGTTTGTTCCCGTGGGCGGTACGTTTACCATAGATGCGGAGTCTGCCTGGAAGACAACGAGCCTCATAGAGCCCAAGATAGTCGTACCCATGCATTACAAGATACACGGACTATCCCTTCCCATCTCCGGGGTTGAACCTTTCTTGGAAAAGAGCAGGTACAAGGTCATCCATGTCGGTAACGAGATAGATATAGAGAGGGAAGAGATACCAAAGGAAAGGGAGGTGTGGGTCTTCACCCTTTGAGAACCTGAGGGTTCACGCAGTACTTGGGAACCTCTCCTCTCAAGGCTTTCACCAGGTTCTCGGCAGCGAGTAAAGACATCTTTGTCCTGGTTTCAAGGGTTGCGGACCCGATGTGAGGGAGCAGGACGACGTTCTCCATTTCCTTTAGCTCCTCGGCCACCTCTGGCTCGTTCTCATAGACATCTAAACCCGCGCCGAATATCCTCCTCTCCCTCAGCGCCCTGATGAGGTCCCTCTCCTTGATTATTGCACCCCTCGCTGTATTTATTATCACCGCATCCCTCTTCATCATACAAAGTTTTCTGTAATCTATCAAGTGATGGGTCTCCTTGGTCAGGGGAAGATGTATGGAAACGAAATCAGATTCTCTCAACAGGTTCTCGAGATCGACCTTCCTCGCCCCCACCCTGCTTTCCAGAACCTCGTTCCTGCTCCTGTTGTAGTACAGAACCTTCATACCGAAGCATCTGGCCTTTAGAGCAAAGGCTGTTCCAATCCTGCCCGCGCCAATAACCCCAAGGGTTTTTCCGGAAAGTTCCTTTCCGAGGAGCAAAGTCGGAGACCATCCCCTGAATCTTCCCTCCCTGGTAAACCTGTCTCCCTCGACGATTCTCCTGGAAACAGCAAGGAGCAAGGCCCAGGCAAGCTCCGCGGTTGCTTCGGTGAGTACATCTGGAGTATTCGTGACAACTATCCCTCTCTCGGTTGCAAAATCGACATCAATATTATCATATCCGGCAGCATAGTTTGATATCGCCCTGAGCTTTGGGTTGGATGAGATCACATCCCTGTCAATCCTGTCAGTGAGCAAACAGAGCAAACCATCCTTGCCCTTCAAGCCCCTCTTTATCTCATCCTTTGAAGGGATCCTATCATGCTCAAACACCTCAACCTCCTCGCACTCCCTTTCCAGAAGCTTTAGCCCCTCCTCAGGTATCCTTCTGGTGACGAAGACCTTCATCTTCGAGCCTCCTTCATCCTGATGAGCTTCACGAGTAGATCGTTCACCTCCGTTCTTATCCCGTATTCCCCTCCCACTTTACATATGTAACCGTTGATGGAGTCTATCTCCGTCTTTCTGCCCCTCATCAAGCTCTGGAGCATGGAGGAGAGGTTTCTCGATGTGGCATCTATGACCTCTTCAACCTCCTTTAACATATCGTCGTACTCGATATCCAAGCCCTTCGCAACAGCAACCTCAACACATTCCCTGCAAACCCTTCTGACGATCTCAAAGAGAACGGGATTCTTCAGCCTGCCGTTCTCAACCTCGAGTAGAGCTGTGAGGGGATTTATGCAGGCATTGATCATAGCCTTCCTCCACATATCTCTGATTATATCCTTTGATATCTCCGCCTCAAAACCAACCAGATTTAACTCCTCTCCCAGCTTCTCCACCATATCCATCTCCGTAAGAGAGCCGAGTATGGTTTTTCCTCTACCGGTATGCAGAACCTCTCCGGGTCTCGAGAACGTGCATGCCTCCGTTGTCAGTGCCAGGATTATCCTGTCCTCGCCGAGGTGTTTTTTCATCTTATCTAGATTGTCCAAGCCATTCTGCAGAGAAACAACATAGATCTCCTTTCCAAATCTCCTAACTATCTCCCTCACCGCATCCTCGGTATCATAGGACTTAACCGCGATCAAGATCAGATCGGGATATCCTTCATACTCCTCTACGTTCTCGATTGCATCGATGTAGAACACTCCCTTGGTCTCTCCCCTCACCACCAAGCCTTTTTCCCTTATCGCCCTCACGTGTTCCCTCCTTCCCACCAATGTTACATGGTTGCGGATGGAGAGCCTTGAGCCGAAGAGCGAGCCCATCGCGCCGGCGCCGAATACCAAGATCCTCATACCGCGATCTCCTCCATCTTCCTCTCCACCTCTTCATCCGGCAGATGTATCAGGGGTCTGAGCACGGGAAGATCGAATCTCCTTTCCATATCGAGATCAAGGTTTTCCATCCTTTCGCCAGTGACTATAGCCATAGCCCCATCCATGCACCTGTCAAGCTCATCCACCACCTCAACCTCGATACCGGCGTACCATTTCCTTAAAAACCTATCCAGCTTTTCCCTGGGAATGAACGATACGATCCTGGCGGAGCAACCCCTCTTCAGCATATACCATAGAGCCAGCAGGTCAAGCTCGTTCCTGATTATTGAGACTACCCTGCCCTGGGTTCCCATGGGTAAACCACCGGGACCCTTTATCTTTTCGAAGAAGAGGAATGCCCTCTCCCCCCTCACCTCTATGTGAAGCTCCAGATCCGGCTCTTCCAGATCAACTTGTAGACCCAGATCTTTCTTAACCTTCTCGCCAACCTCAACGGCAACATCTTGGCTCGTGAAATCATGGCTACCTGTTCTGGATACCCTGATGGCAAAACTGTTGATATCTCTCCCTCTGGTCCTCATCATCTCCAGAGCCCTTTCCTTCATCGCATCCATATCCGCAAGAACTTCTGTGGCTGGGCTGATGGAAACGATGCCGAAGATCTTCCTCAGCACATCTATACCCTTCTCGATACTTTTGGTGTAGACGAATACCCTCCCTCTCTCCCTACCCAATGAAAACCTTATCCCTTCCAGGCGTAACGCATAATCTATGTTCCTGATGAGCTTATCCTCGAACCTCTTTCTGGTAAACCTTCCCTTCAGAGCAACCTCTCCGTATCTGACCAGGATGAGGTCGAACATCCCTGAAAAAATGGTTTCCGAGTTTAAAAGTGCAGGGGAGGAGATTCGAACTCCTGAACCCCTCCGGGACCAGATCTTGAGTCTGGCGCCTTTGGCCAGGCTTGGCTACCCCTGCACTATAGAATAATAATCCATGGTGATACATAAGCTTTCTCCTCTATAAGCTTGGTGAGAAAAACTTTTTCTATATCGAGAGTATTGAAAGGCTCTGCTGCCGAGGTAGCAAAGTCCGGCCCAATGCGCCGGCCTTGAGAGCCGGTGGTGCTTTCGCACCGCGGGAGTTCAAATCTCCCCCTCGGCGTTAATCGGTAAGTTTTTGAGAGTATGGATGTTTTGCTTACCCGTGGTGGAGATAAACCCATGGAGTTCGAGGATATACGAGGATTATGGCAGACTGATGGAGGAGTTCGGGATAGAGGTGTTCAGCAAAGATATATGGGAGGATCTGCCAAAGCCACAGATGCTCATAAGGAGAGGTATCGTCTTTGGTCACAGGGACTTCCACAGGGTGAAGAGAGCTATCAAAGGAAAGAAGCCTTGGGCTATCCTGACGGGGCTCATGCCTTCCGGCAAGATGCACTTGGGTCATAAGATGGTGATAGATCAGGTGAGATACTATCAGGATC
>QMTN01000075.1 GCA_003651105.1 Thermoplasmata archaeon | reverse complement strand
GGATATCGTTTGCAAGGTTGAACTCGATGGTCGCGTTTGTCTTGGTCTTTATCTTCAGGAGAGCAAGGGGATTATCATGAACCTCTATCTCTGCATCTGCGCCTCTCACCCTCCATACGGCACCATGAACAGATGGCTCTTCAGTTGGCGAGAAACCTTCTATCCTGACAAAATCAAAGACCGTTATGTTGTCCTCTCTCAGGATGGTGTAGTCCACGATATCGCCCTCATCATAGAGGAACTTGACGAAGTTACCTATACAGTAACCGTTCTCATACTCCATGCCTCCGATGAAGCTATGATTCATCTTTGCCTTCTCAAAGTTCTTGGTTGCATTCCTCCACAATCTCTTTACTTTCTCGCTTAGATTCTGGAATTTTTCTTCCCATTTCTTGGTCCAGTTCCTCCATTCTTCTTCGATAAAGCTCTCATTAAACCTGTGCCTGAACCTCTCCCACCATCCCTTCTTGTAATCGGATAGATTGATCGAAGGAGGGAGCCATGTTATGTTTTCGTCTTCTCTATTAAAGAAATCGCCAAGCAAATCATCCAGAATACCATCTGGTATCGTTCTTCCCATAGCTGGTGTGAGCAGTGCCACAAGCGAGATTAACAGACAGGCCCTCCTCATGTTTCCCCGAAAGGTGCAGGTATTTTAAACCTTTTCGATATCAACCCTCGATGATCTGTCTGGCTGGAAGGATACTTGGAATAGATGGATTCGAGAAGGGTTATGTTATCATCAAAGGGAAAAAGATTCACGAGGTTGGTAAGATTCCTGCTTTGAAGCCAGACTATAAAGGATACATTATACCATCTCCAATCAACGCCCATACCCATCTCGGCGATGCATTTATAAAGAAGAGATTGAGGAAACTGCCGAGAGATTTGGAAAAGCTAGTTGCTCCTCCAAAAGGTATAAAGCATCTCCTTCTCGAAAGAGCGGATAGGAGTGAGATAATAAATGGGATAAGAGAAAAACTCATGGAGATGGAGGGGCTTGGTTTGGCAGCATTCTGCGATTTTCGGGAGGGAGGGATCGAGGGGATCAATATCCTGAAGGAAGCCATGAAAGGATTTGATATCGGATCCGTTATCCTGTCGAGACCAAAATCCCTGACCCTGGACAAGAGAGAGGTGGAGGATCTCTTAAAAACTTCTGATGGTATAGGATTGAGCAGTCTATCGGACTGGAACTACGATGATGCAAGGAAGATAGCAGAGATCACAAGGAGGAGAAAAAAGGTTTTTGCCATGCATGCTAGCGAGGGGATCAGGGAAGATATCGATGAGATACTCGATCTGAAACCTTCCTTTCTCGTTCACCTGACCAAGGCAACTGAGGGTGATCTGGAGCGAGTAAGGGTCGAGAATGTACCGGTTGTTGTATGTCCCAGATCCAATCAATTTTTCGGGTTGAGACCAAACCTCGAGCTCATGAAGAAAACAGGTATTGAGATCTCGATAGGGACAGATAACGCCATGATATCGGATCCAGATATCTACAAGGAGATAAGATGGATAAGGAGGAATGTCAAGGTATTTGATCTTGAGGAAATCTTGAGGATGATAACCTACAATCCAAGGCGCATGCTGGGAATAAAGATGGAAGAGATGGAAGAAGGAAAGGATGCCAATCTGGTAATCCTCGATACAAAATCTTTAAAACCGTTATTTATTTCAGGAAGGGAGGTCAGCCAAGATGAAGGTTAAGGATCTGATGTCGAGGGAGTTTGTCGCAACCTATGTGCCAAGCACCGTTAGAGAGGTTCTCAAGATACTGGCGAGGCATGATGTATCAGGCATCCCGGTTCTGAAGAAGGGGACCCGCCACCTTGCTGGAGTGGTCACGAGGAGCGATATCTTCAGGAATCCGGATGAGGAGCAGTTGGCTCTGGTTATGAATCCAAATCCTTACACGATAGGAGAGGATGATGATGTAGAAGAGGCTGCGAGAATTCTGCACGAGCACAGAATCCATGGATTGCCGGTGCTCAACAAAAAAGAAGAGGTAGTGGGTGTAATAAGCCCGGCTGATCTGCTGAAGATAGTGGAGGGAAAGGGCAACAGGTATGTGGAAAGTTATTATACCACATCATGCGTTCCGGTTTATCAAGAAACGCCTCTTCCCGTTCTGATGGAGATAATAACCATAACCAACGAGAATGCTCTTCCCGTTCTCGATGATGGAGGGAGATTGGCGGGCATCGTGACGGATGGCGATCTCTTCAAACTGAGCCATATCAGAGAGAGTATTTCCAAATCGGAGTTTGGTTTAGGAGATGATGAGGATGCCTGGACATGGGAAGGGATAAGGGATGTTCTGAGGCTTTATTACTCCACATCAAAGATAGATCTTCCTCCGGTTCCTGTGAGAGAGGTGATGGTGAGGGAGGTTGAAAAAGCTTCCAGGAAAACGCCTATATCAGAAGTGGCAAGGATCATGCTCAAGAAGAGGATAAGCCAGCTCCCGGTTGTAGGGTCAGATGATAGGCTACTTGGAATGGTAACAGATATAGATCTCATGAAAGCAATCTATGAAGATTAGATATCATGAGTCAGGATAGGTATGATAAGGTAATGTCATTGGCGAAAAGGAGGGGTTTTCTGAATTCTTCTTTTGAGATATATGGAGGGGTTGCAGGCTTTTACAGCTATGGTCCTCTTGGATCTGTAATGAAGAGGAACATAGAGGATCTGTGGAGGTACTTTTATGTGTTTGGAGAAGGGTTCATAGAGGTGGATACCCCAACCATCACGCCATTCGATGTCCTGAAGGCATCTGGGCATGTTGATGAATTCGAGGATCTTATGGCGATCTGTGATCATTGCGGTAGATCCTTCAAGGCCGAGGAGATAGAGAGGGAAGGAAGGTATATCTGTCCGGTGTGTAACAGAGAGATTGAGAGGGTCAAGAGGGTAAACCTGATGTTTGAAACAAGGATAGGGATCGGGGAGGAAAGGAGAGCCTTCCTGAGGCCGGAGACAGCGCAGGGAATATTTACTGAGTTCCAGAATCTTTACAGGTTTGCGAGAGAAAAACTTCCTCTTGGAGTTGTTCAGATCGGTAGGGGTTACAGGAACGAGATAGCACCGAGGCAGGGAGTCATAAGGTTGAGAGAATTTTCCATGGCTGAAGCGGAGATCTTCTTCGATCCAGAGAATAAGAGGCACGAAGGTTTTGAGCGGATCAAGGGTGAAGAGATACCTCTGGTCATCGAGGGAAGGAACGAGAAGATGAGGTTGATTGATGCGATCGAGAAAGGAATCATAGGTAATGAGGCTCTAGCCTACTACATGTTCCTAACCTACAGGTTCTTGATGGCGTGTGGTATAGATAGAGATAGGATAAGGTTCAGAAAGCATCAAGCAAAGGAGCTCGCCCACTATGCGAGGGAATGCTGGGACGCGGAAGTATACTCTGAGAGATTTGGCTGGATAGAGTGCGTTGGTATTGCGGATAGAACCGCTTATGATCTCGAAAGCCACATGAAGCACAGTGGTGCGGATCTCCATGCAATGAGGAGATTTGAAGAACCCAAGGAGAAAACCGTTAAAAGGATAGAGGTAAGGATGGAAAAGCTTGGTCCACTCTTCAAGGAGAAGGCTGGAATAATAAAGGAACGGTTAGAGGCTCTCGATCCATCATCGATACCCGAGGATGGTCTGGAGATAACCTTGGATGGGAGGAGTGTAAGGATACCTCCGGACTGCTACGAGGTGAAGGTTGTGAGGGAGAGGGTTAGCGTTGATAGATTCATACCCCATGTTATAGAACCATCCTATGGAATAGACAGGATCTTCTATCACATCCTGGATCACTGTTATCTCGAAACAAGGAAGAGGGGCGAGGAGTATAGAATTCTCAGGTT
>QMTN01000074.1 GCA_003651105.1 Thermoplasmata archaeon | reverse complement strand
GATACCACCTACAGCCCTGCTCCTTCCAGATCCAAAGTAGGCTGTGAAGATTCCAGCCAGGAGGATCGCTATCGAGAATACTAGCATCAGCATGCTCAGGAACATGCTCCAGAGAAATCCCATCTTTTGTCCCTCCTAAAACTTGGTTCCGGTCAGGGTTTTGGTATCGACGACTCCTTTTATCGATCTTATCTTCTTCACCACTATCTCTCCCAGCTTGTCAAAATCGGGGGCTTCGACCTTTGCTATGAGATCATACTCTCCGAACAGAGGATGTAGCTCCACGATCTCCTTGACCTTCAGAAGTTCATTGTAAACCTCATGCTCATGTGCCGGTGCCGTACTTATCAATACAAATCCCACTGCCATTCGATCTCACCGTCAGAGGAATGGGTTTTCGAGATTTAAAGTTTATTAAACAGATGGAATTTGGAGATGAAAAGCGTTTTAATCCGCAAAAGGATTATGCATTATATGAAGATCGATGAGATTTTGGGGGAGTTTGAGAGGAAGAACGTCAGGTTTGTTAGACCGGTATTTGTTGATATCTTGGGAAGGATGTTCGATTTCACGGTGCCCGTGGATGAGTTTGAGGATCTGGTGAAGCAGGGGAAGGGGTTTGATGGATCATCGGTGGAGGGGTTCGCCAAGATAGAGAAGAGCGATCTCGTATTTTTTCCAGATCTGGATACGGTGACGATCCTTCCTTGGGAGTACAAGGGTATGGAGAGGAGGTGGAGGGAAGCCATCGTTTTCGGCTACATTCATGATCCATCTGGAAATGAATTTGAGGGAGATACGAGGGGTCTGCTCAGGAGAGTGCTAGAAAGACATCGGAAGATCGGTGATATGATGTGCGGAGTCGAGATGGAGTTCTTCATATTTGAGAATGATGAGTTTCCTATCCCTACTGATACCGGCGGGTATCTGAGGTCGGGTCTGTATGGAGAGATAAGGAAGGAAGCCCAGATGTACCTGAATGAGATGGGAATAAGAACGGAGTTTGATCATCACGAAGTCGCAGGGAGCCAGCACGAGATAGACATAACCTACACCGATGCCCTCAGGATGGCTGATTTTGTCGTTCTCACAAGATATGTGGTGAAGAGGGTGACGAGGGAGTACAATCTTTACGCATCCTTCATGCCAAAGCCCATCCAAGGAATAAGCGGGAACGGCATGCACGTCCATATCTCCTTGTGGAAGGATGGTAGAAACCTTTTCTTTGATGAGAAAAATGGGATCAGCGACCTCGGAAAGTCCTACATAGCTGGGTTGATAAAGTATGGTAAGGATATACAGGCTGGTCTGAACCAATGGATAAACTCCTACAAGAGGCTTGCTCCGGGTTATGAGGCTCCGGTGTACTTAACCTGGGGGATCCAGAACAGGTCAGCATACATAAGGGTACCTGGATCTCAAAGAGGTATGGAAAGAGCGATGCGGATAGAGCTGAGAAGCCCGGATCCAGCGTGCAATCCATACCTAGCCTTCTCCCTCATCCATTCTGCGGGGATCAAAGGTATCGAAGAATGCCTTGACCCTCCGGATCCAATAGATATCGATGTCTTTCATCTATCTGAAACTGAAAGAAAGAGGATGGGTATAGAGGAGCTTTCCCCAACCTTGGAGAAGGCTCTGGAGTATTTCAGGGAAAGCGAACTGGTGAGATCAACCCTGACAGAACACATCTTTGAGAACTTTGTTAAGATAAAATCCGCTGAATGCAAAAGGTTCAACAGACATGTCACGGATTTTGAGATCATCAATTACTTCGGTATGCTTTAAGACCATAAAATATCAGAAGGATGGAAGATACCATAGCCAGCAGACCGGAGTAAAGGAATGTAAAACTATAGGAAAAGCTCCTCCACAGGTAACCAGCTATTATTCCGGCAGGTAGAGATGTCACGCCAATTAGGGTGTGAAATACTCCAAGAGCTGTTGCCCTTATTTTTGGCTCGGATAGATCCGAGACAAATGCTCTCTGATTCCCATCAAATAGAGCAAACGATATTCCATACAGCGAGAAGAGGGGGATCAGCACCCATCCGATATTTACAAAGGAGAAACCCATCGATGTTATGGCGAAGAGCAGATAACCTGCCGATAAGACCTTCCACCTTCCTATCCTGTCTGACAGGACTCCAGAAGGATAGGAGAAGATCGCATAGAATACATTAAAAACTATGTAGGTCACGAGGTAAAATTTTGGACCAAAGATCTCTTCGGATCTCTTCAGGAAAAACATGTAGCTTATGTTTGACATAGAAAATACAGTGGCTATCACCAGGAATATTTTTAATCTCTTATCAATGTGACCCATCTCGTTGAAAGCCCGTTTCATTTGTACCTTCTGATAGGTTTCCTTTATCCATATGAATGGAATCAAAGAGAGGAAAGAGATGAGGGCAGCTAGGAGCAGGATCTCTCTGATGGAAAGATCAAATTCGTAGATCAGCAGGAAGGCAAGGATGGCACCAAGGAGGGCGCCTGATGTGTCCATCGCCCTATGGATACCAAACCCTCTACCCTTTTCCTTTGGGATGGATTCCGATATCATCGCATCTCTGGGTGCGGTCCTTATACCTTTACCAATCCTTTCCAAGCTCGTGAAGACCAGAACATGCTGCCATACCCTAGATAGTGACAGGAGAAATTTAAAGAAGGCTGAAGAAAGGTATCCAGAGAATACGATGGGTTTCCTTACCCTCAGTCTATCTGATAAGAATCCAAACAACGCCTTTATTGTGCTCGAAACAAAGCCCATCGATCCACTCACCAATCCTATAACAATCTCATCCCCGCCCAGGGAGAGGATAAAGACGGGAAGGAGGGGAAGGATCATCTCGCTACTTACATCGTTCAAAAAGCTGACCACACTCAAAAGAATAACATTCATTCCTATCCTTCTGATCGATCCCACAACCAGGATAAGGGGTGTGATTATAAACCTTTTTATTGCCCCAGGCTTTACTTTGATTGATGCCATTTGACAGAAAGACCCTGGTTATTCCAGATGGAACGAGGTTTGAGGAGCAACTCATCATAACAGATGGAGATGTGGATGTTGTGATATCAGACAATGCATATACCGAATTCGGCTTCAAGACCGATGGAAGGATATTTGTGGGAGAGAGGGCGCAGGTAAAGGGAGATCTCATTTCCAAAGGAGACCTCTACATCGATATGTTCTCCAAGATAGGTGGAAGCGTGTTCAGCGATGGCAAGGTTTATCTGGGCGACAGGGTTGTGATAGATGGGAAGCTCTCGGTTAAAGGAGATCTGGATGTTGGTGATAACGTCGAGATAAGGGAAGGTTTTGAGGCGAAGGGATGGATAAATATAAGGAGTCCAATCCCTCTGATAATCTACATCTTCATCTACCTGCTCCAGCTCCTCAGACTTGGAAAAAGTGAGGAGATAGAGAGGATCCTCAAGGAGCTGGAGGAGGGAGACAACAGGTTCATACCGATATCGGAGGTTTTCCTCTTTATCCCGGACTCAGCCCATCTTGGCATGAACTATACGAAGACCTCAAACAACCTGCTCATAGGGAAAACATGCAAGGTTACCAGCAATTTCCATGTACCGGGTATGGTGAATGTTGGTGAGGGGAGCGAGATCTTTGGATCGATAAGGGCTGGATCCGATGTGGTAATCGGAGACAGGGTTGAGATCCATGGAAATTTACTCATCAATGGCGATCTTTATCTGGGTGAGAACGTTAGGATACTTGGAGATATAGAGGGTGAGAGAGTCTTCATACCAAGGAGTTCGAGCGTGGACGGCAGGTTGCTTGCTAGGAAAGGGGTTGTTTTTGAGAGGGTTGACAGGAAGAGGATGGAGGAGAAGCTGATAAGGTTTGTTTCTGGTGCGGATGTTGTTGATGAGATAAGGGAAGCTCTGGAGTGAGATTATGGG
>QMTN01000073.1 GCA_003651105.1 Thermoplasmata archaeon | reverse complement strand
GGCAGTTTTTCCACCATTATTATGTTTTCCAGAGCTTCTCCTATGACCTTTGATATCTCTATGCTCCTCCTATCAGGACCAGGTCTCTTCCTTTCTTCAACACTGAAGGATGCCATGTTGTAACGAGCATTAACTATGGCTTTCAGTGGATGCTGCTCGTGCCTGGGCAGGGTCTCTTTTGGACCATAGACCGCTGCCATTATCTTGTTGTTTCCCCACTCTATGTAGCAGGAGCCGTCCGCCCTGTAAAGAACACCAGCGGATATCTTGATGGGTCTAAGCTCGTCAAACCTCCTACCATCTATCCTCCTGCCATTCTCGTCTATCAATCTCAGGCCTTCCGGCTTCTTCGGCATGGTATCAATCCTTCTGCAAGAGTGCTATGACCCTCTCGGTCAAACCATAGGTATGGGCTTCCCTCTCTATCAGCCTTATCGCCCTCTCTATCTTCTGGATCGCCTCAGGTGAACCATCCACCCATATTCTGCCGTTCCTGCCAACGAATATCCTGCAGTTCGTGTACCTCTTCAGTGCGGTTATCATCGAGGCATTCTTTCCTATTATTCTCGGAACCTTCGTTGGCTCTGTCTCTATCAGGGTACCCCCGTTTATCTTGTGCAAACCCCTATCCTTCAGGGTTATCTGAACCTTGTCCAGCTCCCCGGCCGATTTTATCTTTGCAAGGATCACATCACCATAGTTCAGGAACTTGGAGGTATTTCCTATCTCCACGAACCATGGAACCTCGTTTATATGGAGGAATGCGGGATAGATAGAGTTTATATCCACCATCCAAACCGCAGCTCCGACCTCTATGATGATGCCAACAACTACATCCCCAGCCTTTGGCTCGTATTTCCCCCTCAACGGGGTTACTGATATCACGTTGTCCTTCACGTTGATTATACCAAGCCTCTCCGCATAGATCTTGCCGTTCTCGACGAATGTTCCCGCGCCAGGTCTGTACCTCTTTGCATCGCCCAGAAACTGGCTGGGTAGAACGAGTTCTCTAACATTCTTCTTCCCTTTGGGCATAAAGCATCAACTCAAGATCTTTGTTTCAACATTACCCTTAGTAACATCATTTATCTTATCATAAAACTCGGTTTGCAGACCCGCGGGAATCTGGATCACACCCATCCATGACCCATCGGACTGCCACTCCTCCTTCAGGAGAGTACCAAAGCTTCTGACCAAACCATAGGCTTTACCGATATGGGTTGCGGGTATCTTGACCGATATCTTCACCTGCTCCATGGAGATTGGTAGGATCGGTCTGATCTTCTCGACAACTTCCTTAACCTGTTGATCGACAGGTTTGAATGGATCTATATGAACACCAGCTTCCTCTATCGCTAATTCTATCCGCTTCCTTGGATGAGGGGTCTTTGTTCTCGGATCCATGGCATTCCTAGCTATTATCTCAACTATCTGGTTGAACTTCCTCTTCTGCATCTCATGCCTCTGTTCAGTGGTAAGCTGGATGTTACCTCTCAGGATTATCTGTCTGGCTACCTCAGCTACATCCTCGGTGCCAAAGCACCTCTTTATGGATTCCTCCGATGCCCTCTCTCCCTTTCTCGCATCCCTGAAGATCTCGTCTACAGCCAGGCTGGACAGGATATCGACATCCTTTCCATCTATGAGATCCATCGCAGCCTTCGGATCGACGAGTATCTCGAAGTGATCATCTCCTATGGTTAGTCTCGCTATAACAGCTTTATCTAGGCTGACCACCTCACACTCCTCCCAGTGCCCTCCTTATATATTCCTTCGTTTCCTCGGGAGATAACTTCCTGAACTTTCTCGTTGAATCGACGATTCCTATCTCTATCGCATCCGGATTTATCTTTCCCTCAACACCCTTGCTCAAGGCTTTTAGACCGAGGATTATGGCCTCATCCTTATCAAGATCTTCCCGGTAGTACTTCTCGAAGTAGGCTATAACTCCGTCACGCCCGGCGCCCTCGCTCGTTGCCTTGTACTCTATCATCGCCCCGGATGGATCAGTTGAGAACAACCTTGGGCCACTATCGTCTACGCCAGCTATTAGTAAAGCTGTACCGAATGGTCTCACTCCACCATACTGGGTATAGGTTTGCTTGAAATCGCATATCCTCTTGACGAGGGTTTTGATCTCTATCTTCCTGTTATAGGTTATCTCGTTGATCCTGGCATCTATTCTCGCCCTATCAACCAGTACCCTAGCATCGGCAACCAGTCCTGAGGTTGCGCAACCGATATGATCATCTATCTGGAACATCTTCTCTATGGATGAAGGTTCTATCAACCTGGACGTTATCCTCTTATCAACGATCAGGATCACGCCATCCTTATATTTTAATCCAACCGTTGTTGTTCCCCTTTTAACGGCTTCTCTCGCATACTCTACCTGGAATAACCTTCCATCTGGTGAGAATACCGTTATCGTTCTGTCGTACGCCATATTCGTCGGTTGCATACCTTTTCACCTCTTGAGCCTACCAGAAATATACAGACCCTGTATATACTTTTTGCAGATTATGCTCTAAGTATAACCTCGTTTATATACCTTTTGCACTCCCTCGCCAGTTCTTCCAAGATCTTCTTATCATATGGCTTGATCTCCCTCAGTACCTTGCTCATAGAGTTTTCCGGTACGAATTGCTGGATGGCAAACCTCCTTGCTGGAGAGAGCTCTTTAGATATCTCTACCACATCCTCTGGTTTGAGGAGAGAAGGAACAACCGTTGTTCTGAACTCGTAATCTATTCCGGATGACTTTATGATCCCTATACTCTCCTTTATCCTCTCTATATCAACCTTCACGCCGGAGAGTTTGCTGTAGATATCCTCTCTCAAAGGTGCCTTCACATCCATGGCAATATAATCTACAAGATCATCTTCCAGGAGTTTCAACAGTTTATCTGGCATGTAACCGTTTGTATCGAGCTTCACCTTCAGACCAAGATTCCTTACATCTTTGCATATCCTTTCGAGACCTTCATGGAGGGTTGGTTCTCCACCAGTTATAACCACTCCATCCAGGAAATCTGAGTTCTCTGACAGGTAATTCATTATTTCTTCATAATCCTGATCAGGATATCTTTCTGGATGGAGGATCAATCCATAGTTATGGCACATCGGGCACCTGAAGTTACAGTTCGGCAGGAAGATAACTGAGGTCACCTTTCCATCCCAATCAACCAGAGATGTCTTTATGAACCCCTTGATACCCATCTAGATCACCATAAAGAATGGGGAGGGGTCTCCTCCCCACCTCCACGCCTAATCCCTGAAGTTGTTCAGGTCATCCCTCCTCCTATCCCTTAACTCTCCAAGCTTGCCCTTATTCCAGGAGCTGACTTTCGAGAAAAAGCCGGTAACCCTGGTTATGCCATCAACATCGCTGGATTTACAGTATGGGCACCTCTCATGCAACCCTCTGGAAACCTTACCGCAACTCATGCAGTGGGTGAACTCCGGAGAGAAAGCTATCTGGGCATTCTGAGTGTTGAAGAAGGTTTTCCTAACAAAGTTTGCTATGGATTTGGCATTCGGTCTTGATTCGCCGAGCCATATGTGCGTTAGTGCTCCAGCTTCTATGAGTGGATGGAATCTGCCATCTTTCTTGACCCTCTCTATTGGAGAGATAGGAGCGGATATGTTCATGTAGGTTGAGTTTGTATAATAGATCTCTCCCCTCTTCTTATCTCCCTTGACAACGGTCGATGCCTGTAACGGGTAGTGCTTCATATCCAGCATGGCGAGCCTGTAAGCGGTAGATTCTGCTGGGGTCTGCTCCAAGGGTAATCTTATTCCGTATTCCTCGCTCAGCTCATCCGCTATCTTTTTCATGCTTGCTATGACCTTCAATCCGAAAAGATGGGCATAATCCGATTCATGGAGCTCTTCTCCGATATGGTACTGGACCATCTCATTCAGTC
>QMTN01000072.1 GCA_003651105.1 Thermoplasmata archaeon | reverse complement strand
TGGAAGAATGGGGTGCCGATCTTTGTTCCTGGAATAACAGACGGAGCCGTGGGTTCGCAGATCTGGCTTTTCTACCAGGATCACAGGGATTTTACCATAGATCTGCTGAAGGATGAGCAGGATCTCGCTGATATGGTTTTTGAAGCTGAGAGGAGCGGAGGTATAGTCGTCGGGGGAGGGATATCTAAGCATCACCTGATATGGTGGAATCAGTTCAAGGATGGATTGGATTATGCGATTTATCTAACAACTGCAACCGAGTATGATGGAAGCCTGAGCGGAGCGAGGACGAGGGAGGCAATATCATGGGGAAAGATAAAGAGGGATGCTCAACATGTCACGGTCATTGGAGATGCAACGATAACCCTACCCCTCATCGTTTCCGCCCTGATAGAAAGGATGGATTGATCACCTCCTTAGGAACAAAGGAAGGAGTTTGATCTTTCTTGGAATATCTATCTTGTCCTCTCCCCTGATCAATCTTTTTGCGGATCTCGTACATTCATCTACCAGTCTCTCGAAGAGCTTCTTGCCCATCTCGGGATCTGCTAGAGATGGCTCACCGAGGTAGCAATCACTGATACCGAGATCCTCAAAGGATCTCCTGAAATCCAACAGAGAAAATCTCGTTTCCACCTTTTTGAGAGATCTGTAGATCTTGTCAACCAGTTCCGGATGGAGGTGTAGCATGATCGAGGTTTCTTCCTTTCCCGCATGTTCCGAGATGAAATGACACAATCATGATGTGCTTGAAGCCTTGTCTAGCTAGAGATTCGAGCATATCATAGGATACCTTGCTCAAGGTTCTGGCATCGACAGATATGCTTCCCGGAAAGTCCTTGGTGTAAGCGCAGTATCCTATAATCTGGGGAGGGTATATCAAGGTAGTAATCCCTTCTTTCGAGAGATTGCTTGCCACCTCTTCGCATATCCTCCTGCTCACCATGACATCCGTGCCAATGGGCAGGTGTGGACCATGGGCTTCAAGGGGACCGAGAGGGATCAAGATCAGGCTTTTCTCCTTATCAAGGCCCTCTATTATGGTTTTAAAATTGAGTTCCTCTATCCTAAGAACCCTTATGTTATCACCTCACAGCCATCGGATGTTACTATGATGGTGTGCTCATGCTGACTCACTATACCATCATCAACGAGCCTTGGGTAATGGTAAACGCTCTTCAGGAAAACGAGCCTCTCGAGGCCATCGAAGAGGTTGGGGAACTCCCTCACGAACCATCTTTCCGCAAATGGCAGGGTCTTGAACCTTCTCTTTATCCTTTCAGATAAGATCCTCAACCTTAGCTCCCTGCTCGAAGGAGGAGATAGGTATCTGTAGATGTTGCTCCCTCCCTTTGATCTCACATAACCGGATCCAAGGGTTGCAAATGGTTCTATGGCGAGGACCATACCCTCTCTCAGCCCCATCTTCTCTCTGGTTGGAACGTTTGGTATAGATAGGCCAGCATGGAGAATATATCTGTCCATGCTGTGACCAGATAGATTTCTCACCGGCCTGAAACCTTTGGATTTGATGGTCTCGCTCACGATTTTTCCGATCTCTCCTATCCTCCTTCCCGGCCTGATCTCCTCTATTGCCCTCCAAAGAGCGGATCTGGAGGATTCAATGAGATCGTGGTACTTGTCCATACCTATCTCCTTGGTATCCGCGGTATCCGCTATGAATCCATCCACGTGCACACCAACATCTATCTTGACAACGTCACCCTTCTTCAAGACCAACCGATCATCATGTTTTGGAGAGAAATGGGCAGCGACATGGTTCACAGATATGTTAACTGGAAATGCTGGTCTGCCACCCATCTCTAAGATCTTCTGCTCCACTCTATCAGCCACTTCAAGCATAGAAACGCCATCATCCACTAACTCGATTCCAAACTCCCTCGCCTTTTTTGCTATCCTCCCCGCTTTCCTGTACTTCCTCAGGATATCCTCGTCCATCCTCAATCCCTATCATCCTTCTGCTTCTCCATCTTCAGGAGATCTCCTATCGTTATACCTCCACTCGATGTGGATCTCGGCAGATGGATCTCCTTGACGTCCTCGAAAAGGGTTATTCCAAGTACCTTCTCCAGCTTCCTCGCCGTCTCGTCCGATGGTCTCAGGTCCCTATTCTCCATCTTCGCTATAGCTACCGTTGGCTCTCCAACCTTTGCTCCAAGCTCCTGCCTGCTCAACCCTTTCCTGATCCTGGCTTCCCTTATTCTCTCCGACCAGTCCTCAACGAGCACCTTCTTCATGCTCTGGAAAACCTTTTCATCCTTGTCTATCTTCCTCGCGGGTAAGGTGATCCTTTTCTGGGCGGGCGGAGGAGCGGGTCTGCCATGCCTTGCGCAGTCCTCGCAGACGATCATCCTGACCCCATCCAAAACAATATATCTGGGAGAACTCACCTCCTTACCACACAGCTCGCACTGCATCTTTCCAACCCCAAACGGTTAGATCAAACCAGCCTTCTGCAACAGCAAGATATCTTCCGTGCTCAGTTTTTCTCCCCTCTTGAATCTCTCGAAGATCTCCATCGCCTCCTTCTGAAGCTTTTCCTTTCCTTTTTCAGTCCTCTTCATGACAGAGATCTGCCTATCCAGTTCATGGATCCTATCTACGCATTCGATGAATTCTTTATGCAGATTGTCCGCATCTATCTTTGTGAAGACTATCTTTTCCTGGATCTCGTCAACCTTCCTTGATATGGCATCGCATTCCTTTATCAGTTTCACCATCTCCTCATGCTCTCTCTGTGCCTTCTCGGCAAGTTCCTCCACCTCCGCGTGCTGTTTCTCCGCCTTCTCCTTGATCATCCTCATCTCCTCGAACGCCTTCTTCAATCTGACATCGCTCGCGATCCTCTGCTCATACTCCCTTATCTGTGCATGCAGTTTCGATATCCTCTCTATGACCTCTTTCTCTCTCTGAGGAGACATCGGCTGGGTCATCTGCTCGTGTTCCAGCCTCCTCAGTTCTCTCTTCAGCCTATCTATATTAACCCCAAGATCCGCGAGTTTTCTCCTCTCAAGTTCCCTGAGTTTCTTCCTAGCTCTACGGTAAGCTCTGTTGAGCTGGCTCCTCCTCTCCTTTGCGGATTTTACCCTCTTGTTCAGCTCGTCCCTCTTGGTCTTGTGTTCCTTTATCTTAACCCTCAGTTCCCTTATCCTAGCATTGAGTTCATCCCTTTCCTCGGCTAATTCCTTCGCCTTCTTGTGAAGCTCATCCCTCTTTTTCCTCAGCTCGTTCGCCCTCTTCTGCAGTTCCTCCCTTTCCTTCTCGAGCTCTTCTAAGGAAGCTCTCATCATATACCCTCTCAATAAACTTGGAAACATTAAGCTTTTATAGATAAAAGGTGAGGTATTTCTTAAGTATTTCGTCTGTTTTATAGCTGAGAAGGTAAAATTTTTATCCATCATACATCTTTATCGGTTGCCCATGAGATGGGTCGTTTTGCCAGTCATGATCCTCATCTTGATCCTTCAACCCACCCCGACGATCGGCTTGGAGGAAGGTTATGCCGAGCTCTTTTACAGATCGGTAACCATCTATGCTCCTGCGGTGGCAAAGACGGAAGAGGGTTTCATCGGGGTTGCAACAACGATAACGGTTACGGTGCAGAATGGTACTGGATGCAGTGGAAAGGTGTTCGTCGAGACCGCTCCCCTAACAGAAGTTGATATGCAGGGATCTGCAAGATTGGCGGTGAGCGTGGCAAGCTCATTAACCGGTATAGATGCATCGAGCTACGATTTCTTCTTTGTTATAAAGACGGATGCACCGATAATAGGTGGTCCATCAGCCGGGGCGGTGATGACCGTTGCTACGATAGCGGCCCTTGAAGGATGGGAACTCGATAACCGGACGATGATGACCGGTATGATAAATCCGGATGGAAGCATAGGACCGGTGGGTGGTATAAAGGAAAAGATAGATGCTGCATACT
>QMTN01000071.1 GCA_003651105.1 Thermoplasmata archaeon | reverse complement strand
CAGCGAGGATGGATTGAGGGAGGAGTATTACAGGAATTTGGCAGAGTACATTCTATCTCTGATCCTGATCGTATCCCCGCATGTGATGGTGTTCGGTGGAAGGGTATCTGAGGATCTAGATCTGGATCGTTTGCGAGAGCTAGTGGGAGATATCTTTCCCCACAGTAGGATGGATGTAGAGGTAGATTTCAGGAAGGATACATCCAGATTATCGATCGTAGAAGGACTGGAGAAGCTTTACAGAGCTTACAGGAAAGGGTGCGTTGATTATCGAAGAGATGGGAGAAGCTTTTTATATTAATTCCTTCTCTAGATGTGGATGGTGGTGAAGAGAGTAGTAATCCTGATAACCTTACTCATCATCTTATCCGTATTTCCCGCATGCGAGGGCGCCGGGACGGAGCAGGTATCCTGGGTGGATGCAACCTTCACCTTCACCTTCCTGAATGGCACCCATCTACGCATGCATTTGATCTTGGATGTTCACAATCTAACCGTCTATGGCATGATCTACGGGGCTGATGAGATCAGGGAAAGCTATGATAGCGAGGGTGGCGCCTTCAGGTCGAGAATCTTTGATCTGTCTATGGATATTCTGAATAGGGTTTTCGAGAACTGTAAGATCTCTTTAGATATACCAAAGGAGGATCCATCAACCCTAACCGCACCAAGGGATAACGATCCCTTCAATCCACCGGTGAGGTTTCTGATGGATGGAAACCTCACCTTGAGCAAGGAATTCTTTGGAACCGATATCGAGATGATAGATGACTTCATCGATGGTCTTCTCGATATTGGTTCGAGGATAAGGTATGATTTCTCTTTCCTCGCTCCAGCTCACTGGAATATAACCTATATCTTTCGATTTCCCAATAACCTATCGATAAGTGAGGTCGGAAAGGGAGAGGTATCCATAGATGGAAAGGAAGTGAGTTGGTGCATCGAGAACTGGAAGGAAGGGAAGGAAGAAAGGGAGGAGGGATATCTAAAGATAGAGAAAATCAATCCGACGTTCACATCAACAGAGGAAGCGTTGAGGGCAAACCTATCATTTGATCTATCGAGCATCGATTACACCCTTCTCAATGTCTCCCTTGAGATATACTCCCTAGATCTCTCTAACATTGTTTCCCTGCCGGACTTCGTCGAAGGAGTCAAGGTTCTTCCATCAGATGGCATAAGGCTTCTCGAATCTGCCGGTAGCATCTCTGATGACGATCTGGAGCAGGTTTTCAAGGAAAAATGGTCGATGCTTGTGAGCGACCTGAGGCTTGCGCTAAACAAAAACCTCAGCCTGTCCATGGATTTGGATCCCGATACGATGATCAACTGCTCCTCTCCTTATAACTCCAGTCACATGGATCAGTATCCTCCCATAGTACTTTCAGGTAATGATACCCTCATCTATTTCTTGGGAAACTACTCAACGAGATCCCTGATGGGAATAGTGTACTCCGGTGGCAGGATAAACCTAAATGAAAAGATACTGAATCTATCTGGCCTGAGATATCCTTTTGAGGCGAGGGTCATCCTACCTTACGGTGAGATCATCAGATGGAATAACAGCGAGGAGCTCAATGTAACCATTCTAAAGGAGGATGCGAGGAGTTACGGGGAGGAGAGGATCGAGAGAAGGGTGGATATCGAGATCAAGAGCATAGACCTAGATCTACTCTCCCTCTTCACGGGAAGGAGCAGGGTGATCAGCGGTATAGATGTGAGGGATAACCTCATGATCTACAGGATAGATTCATCGAAGATCCTGGATCTTCCCAGCTGGATCGAGCTCGACAAGATGGTATCTGATCTGATAAGGCTCTCTTTGGAGGAGGAGATGAGCGGGGAGAGGATGGATGAGTTTATAGGACTGAGAAAGAACCTCTCCAGAGAGCTGGTATCTTCACTGGCTGGGCATGATGAGGTAAGGATATTCTTTGATGAAGGAGCTTTCAGGGAGAGCTTGGAATGGGATGGAAGGGTGGATGGGATGGATGATACGAATCCCATAGTGATCTCGTTCTTCTCCTCGATAACGAGGGGAACCGGTTTCTCTCTATCCCTCCTACCACCGACCTTTAAGGTAATGAACGAGAGCTTCAACTGCGCATCGATACCCAACGAGAACGTAACCTACAGGTTTATCTTTCCCAAAGGTGTTGATGTGACGTTCAAGGATTCCCTTGGAATAGCAAGGGAAGGTGAGCTCGAGGATGGAAGGAAGTATATAGAGATAGCATTCGTTAAGGATGGTAATCTCCTATCCACAACCATCTACTATTCCATGAAGCTCCCTTCCTTGATGGTTCTGAAGGTCTTCCTTCCACTGATAATAATGGCTGTCATAATCATCTTCATCGTCTCCTTGATCATCTTTATGAGGAAAAGGTACAGGATGAGACCAAGGAAACCGGCGATCGAGGAGTTTTCAAAGGAAGAAACCGATGATCTTGGGCAGGAGCGATAACAGGATAGGCATCCTTCTCGCTAGAGGATAAACAAGCCTGGATGGATGATCCATATCCCCATACCTGTTTATCACCTCTAACACATCCTCTCTCTCCAGATAAGACAACATATCCTCGATATCCTCATCCTTCATGCCGAGATACTTCCTCCTGATCAGCATGCCAAAGAGGATCTCCCTCTTTAGCTTCGAAGACCATCCCTCGTGATACCTCTTCAGTATCCTGTTGTCGAAGATCCTTCTCTCAAGAGCCCCGAGAACAACCCTTGAACAGATCTTGGAAGCTTCCGCTATTGGATACAATCCTCCTCCAGATAATGGCTTCACCTGAAAGGCTGAATCCCCTATCAAGATGAGATTATCCTTTACGCTCTCCTTCATGTATCCTAAAGGTATTCTCCCAGCCATTACCTCTACAACCTCGGCATCCTCCAGATATTCTCTGGTCGTTGGATAATTGAAAAGATCGTGGAGCATCGACCTCGGATTCTTTGAGATGGTCGAGGGCCTACACAGTCCAGCTCTCCCCCTCTTTCCATTCCTATCCGTAGGTATTATCCATGCAAAAAAGCCAGGCGCCAGTTTGTTTCCAAAGAAAACATGAACATTCCCCGGATCCACATCTATACCCTCGACCTCTACCCCTATCCCGAAGAGAACCTCCTCTGGCTCTTGTTGGAAGAAGGATCTCCTGATGATGGAATCTATCCCATCCGCTCCGATCGCGATACTCGTTTCTACCTCCCTTTCCTTCATCCTTAAAACTATCTTATTTCCCTCCCTGTAGGCTTCCTCAACCTTGGTATTTAAAAGATAATCCACACCCTTCTTTCTGGCTATTTCAGCCATACATCTCTCGAGCCCAGATCTATCTATAGCATAGGCATGAACTCTATCTCCACCTATATGGTAGGTCTTACCCTTGGGTGAGTGGATATAAGCCCCGTAGATCTCGTTCTGGATGAACCAGCTATCTCTATCAAATCCAAATAACTCCAATGTCCTCTTTGAGATCAGACCAGCACACTCTACCGGCTTTCCTATCTCCCTCTTCCTGTCGATCACCAATGCATCCACGCCTTCCAGCCATCTGGCCACAGCGTTACCTGCTGCGCCAGCTCCTACAATAACCAGATCATGAGACTCTCTCACTACCTTTAAGTAACGTGGAGGGATTTATAATTGAAGCGGTTAGAGATGGAGCTCGAGAATCTGATATGTAGGTTTGTGGTGGATGGGAAAGGTAAGAAGATAGGTGAGAGCATAGCCTTGGATGGGGATATCCTCATCATCAAGAGGGGGAAGGAGTTCATAGGGGTACCGCTCAAACATGTTGATGATGAAGGTGAATACCTGAAGGTGAAGGGTCTGGTGAGCATGGATAAAGCCAGGAAACTGGGTAGAAGATGGGAGGAGAGGTATGAGAAGAAGAGATGATTACAAGATGGTCATAGTTGCCAGGGAAGACCTCATGCTATCCACTGGTAAGCT
>QMTN01000070.1 GCA_003651105.1 Thermoplasmata archaeon | reverse complement strand
TCTTCCTCCAGACATGAAGCTGTCTGAGGTGGGGGAGAGGGGTATCGTTAGAAAGATCCTCTCCATGTTAAACGATGATATGCTGGGGGATGATGCTGGTTATATTGAAATGAATGATCATTACCTGCTCGTTTCCTCGGACATAATCAGGGAGAAAACCCACTTACCCAAAGGGATGAAACCCTACGATATAGGGTGGTTTGTAGCAGCTATTAACTTAAGCGATCTATCTGCGATGGGTGGGGAGCCTCTGGGCCTGTTCCTTTCACTATCCCTACCATCTAACTTGGATGATGATTTTGTACTTTCGGTGGTGAAAGGGGCGAAAGATTGCATAGAGAGGTTTGGAGGAAGATTACTCGGTGGCGACACCAAGGAACATGATGAGATAACCATAGCTGGGACGGTCATAGGTAGAGTTCTGAAGGAAGAGATCCTTTTAAGAGAAGGAGCTCAACCCGGGGATCTGGTAGCTGTTACGGGTTGCTTGGGAAGAGGCGGAGCTGGCTATCTGGCGATGAAGCATGGCATCAAGGGATTCGATCCATGCGATCTGCTCAAACCCCATCCTAGAGTGGAAGAAGGAAGGCGCCTTGCGAGAAGTGGGATCGTAACATCCTGCATGGATATATCTGATGGTCTCGCCTCAACCCTCTACCAGCTTTCGGAGATAAATGGGGTTGGTTTTGTTGTGGATAGAGAGAGTTTACCGCTGTGTGATGAGCCAAAGGAAATAGGCGAGATCCTAGATATGGATCCCTATTCCATAGCTATAAATTACGGTGGCGATTATGAGTTGCTCTTTACCTTACCCGAGGATGGTGTGGAGGAGATGAAAAAAGAGATAGATATGAGGGTGATAGGAAAGGTAACGGAGGAAAATGGAGTGAGCATCATGTATCATGGAAGAAAGGAAATCCTGGAAAATAAAGGGTGGGAACATTTCAGACAAGGTTTGTAAAGCAAGTGATTTAAATAAAAATTAATAGATTATTGTGGGGCATGACCAAGATCTCCTGGATTATACCGGTTGTTGTAGCCATATTGGTGCTCGCAACCATCTTAATCCTTCCATCGCATAAAAATCAGATCAAGAATGCGAAACCCCTCGTTTTCATAGATACACCGAGGAGCGGGGAAAGGGTTTATGGCATAGTTATACTCTCTGGGAGATCCAAGGATCCAGATGGGAAGGTTAAGGTTGTGGAGGTTAAGGTAGATGATGGCGAGTGGGAACAAGCTCATGGTACGCTGAACTGGAGTTTCTACGTTGATACCAGGGATCTGGAAAATGGTTGGCATACCATTTATGTTAGATCATTTGATGGTCACCTGTACTCTGAGATAGCAAGGATCAGCTTGCTCATCGAGAACGAGATCATCACAGATGTTCACAGATGGGGGCTATTCGTGGCTGTGGCAAATGTCGAGGACATAGAGACAAAGCTTGGAAACGGGATGCTGAATCTTGCGGAGGATATGGCCAGGTACTTCATCTCCAATCTGGGATATCCTGCGAGCCACATAACTATACTGTTTGATGATGGCTGGATAAGGGATGAGAAAGGAGAAAGGATCTGCACCTTGCAGGATAGGGTTAACAGGATAGATTACGTAACTTATGGACCTGCAACCAAGGATTATCTGGTGAGGAGCATAGAGAGGTTGAAGGAAGAGGCAAATAAGTATAGGGATAGCGAGGTCTTCATCTGGATATCCGGGCATGGCGTGGGCGAGGAGGGGAGTATCGGCAGGAAACTCATCGGGCGAAGCGAGGTTGTTCTATGGGATTCCACCATAACGGACAGGGAGCTGGGAGATCTGTTAGACGATCTGAAGGCAGAGCTCTGCCTGATCGTGGATGCTTGCTACAGCGGGGAATTTGCCAACAGGCTTATCTTCGGCATACCTTCCATACTGAAGTCCGGGATACCCAAGGATGGGAGGATTGTTATAACCGGTGAGAGCAGGTTTTCGAAGGGTTACGCAAGCACAATATCAGGTCCTCTCTTCACGAGGTTGTGGTTTGAAGGGCTGAAAACTGGCAAGGCGGATGGCTTCAAGGGAGGGGTGCTCAAATTGGGAAGAAGAACCCACCTGAGGTTCTTCAGGGATGGCAGGGTTTCTGTCGAGGAAGCTTTCTACTATGCGAGATGCATGATAAGGAAGAACTATAAGGAGTTCATCCTGATGCAACCCCAGATAAATGATTGCTATCCTTACAGGTTTCCCTTCAACATGGGCGAGATGTTTCTTGGGGATTAACTCTTTATAGATCGATCACCTTTTTGAGAGTGAATGATAAAAGAGGCGAGATTCTGGAAGGAGGAGGGAGAGAGGGTTAGATGCGAGTTATGTCCTCACAGGTGTTTGATAGTAGATGGTGGCAGAGGTAGGTGTGGGGTTAGAGAAAACAGGGGAGGTAAACTCTACACCTTAATCTATGGATCCGCATCATCCGTAGCTGTGGATCCGATAGAAAAGAAGCCCTTCTACCATTTCTTTCCGGGCAGTTTCGCTCTATCCTTTGGTACCGTTGGATGTAATTTCTCTTGCAAGCACTGCCAGAACCATAGCATCTCGATGGCGAGACCAGAAGATGTTTATCTCAGGGATCTCGAGGTAGATGAGCCAGCAAGATTAGCGAAGCAGTATGGTTGCAAAAGCATATCCTGGACCTATAACGAACCAACCATATGGCATGAGTTCACGGTAGATGCATCGAGGATTGCAAAGAGGGAGAACCTCTATGTAACCTATGTGAGCAACGGTTTCATAAACGAGGATCCTTTCAGAGAAATAGGAAAATATCTGGATGCGATAAACATCGATGTCAAATCCTTCAGCGAGGAGTTTTACAGGAGCATATCCGGCGGTCGCCTGAAGCCGGTTTTAAATACCTGTATCCTGGCAAGGGAGCTCGGGATCCATCTGGAGGTGACATACCTGATAATACCAACAAAGAACGATTCCATGGAGGAGATAAAAAAGTTCTGTGATTGGGTTCTGGAAGAGCTCGGTGAAGATACCCCGGTGCACTTCACCAGATTCTATCCCCATTACAAGATGACAGACCTTCCTCCAACCCCAATGAAAACCCTGCTCGATGCTTTTGAGCTGGCAAAAGAAAGGGGCTTGAGATACGTGTATCTTGGGAACGTTCATCATGGAGAATACGAGAATACCTACTGCCCCAACTGTGGTAACCTGCTCATAGAGAGGTTTGGTTTCAGTTCAAGCATCAAGGGCTTGGAGAAAGGGAGATGCAAGGAATGTGGGGAGAGGATAAGGATAGTCATGGATTGAGTCTTGACAACGAATGTATAGAAAGGATTATTAATATAAAAGTAAGAAAAATTTAATAAAGGTGTAAAACCCTTTATAGAGTGGGAAGGTGAAGAAATGAAGGCGACGGACAAGCTGATAGTTGTGATAGGGGTTGTGATAATCGTCTTGGCAGCGATAGGGATCTTCCTGTACAGGCCGGCGCCGAGAGGAGAGGGAATTACTCCAGCCAAGGGGAAGATCTACGCGGTAACGTGGGTAGAGAGAACCGGAACAGCGGTACCAGATAATCCAGATATGTTTGCATACGACAAACTCATCTTCAGAGATATACCATACACCGCGAACGTTACGATATCCCAGTATAACCTGAAAAGCGTGAGGTTCATACTGAAATGGGAGGACGATCATACCTATGGCTTATTCAGGAAGAAAGGATTGGACACTCTGACCTTCGAGGTAACAGCTCCAGATGGAACAAAGAAGAGCGAGGATAGCAAGGGTAATGGAACCATAGAGTTCGTATTCGATAATATAAATCCCATGCCAGCGATAAATGAGATAAAGGCCAACAGCTCAGCCGAGGCCATGGAGAAGCTGAGGGATTACTACGGAGAGAGATGGAAGGATGAGCCCTTCAAGGTAAATGTCAGCGTGGATGTTGGTGAATCGATCTTCAGGCCTCTG
>QMTN01000069.1 GCA_003651105.1 Thermoplasmata archaeon | reverse complement strand
CCTCTACTGCTGATAATAATGCTGGGTCCCCTCACCTACATGTGCAGATACTGGTACAATACCAGATTCTGGGAACTGCCGACACCCATGTTACCAACGGTCGTGACGGGATTTTTGATATTCCTTGGCGGAGCCATCTTCTTCATGAAGTGGGAGATCTTCTGGGGTAGGGTTTACAGGGGTCAGCTCGTTACCGATGGATTCTTCAGGTACATAAGGCACCCTCATTACGCCTCCCTCCTCATCATAGGTGTAGGTCTGGCTCTTTTCTTCTATTCCCTGCTCGCGCTCATCATAGCCATGATAGCCTTTCCGAGGATGGCGGTTAGTGTTATAGACGAGGAGAAGAGGCTACTCGAGAGGTATGGGAAGGATTACGAGGAATACATGAAGAGGGTAAGATGGAGGCTGATACCGGGAATATTCTGATCGATGAGCTTGCAAGGAAGAAGGCGCAACTCCTCTCATATGGCCTCATAGAGGTACCGAAGGATATCCTATCCAATCTTTCCGTGGAGAGACCAAAATCCGGACCCTCTTCCGGATCTAACCTGGTTGGTTTTGAGTTCAAGGGAAGAAGGTTGAAGCTGGTCGTATCGAGAAAGAGGGAGAGGTTCAGGTTGCAAAGGATCGGCAACGAGTATGTGATCCTGGACGGAGATGAAGTCTTCCTGAAGGTTGAGCCCTTGGATCTCTCAACCCATGCACCCGGTCAGGTCTTCATATCTCTAGATAACAGGTGTATCTTCAACTGCCTCTTCTGCAGAAGGGAGAGTATAGTTATAGGTGAGGAAAAGCTCCTGGGTTTCGTCAGGAGACATCTGGAAAAGGGTATCTCCTCCCTATCTATAACATCCGGCGTTTTTCCCTCCGTGGAGGGGCATGTGGAGAGGATAGAAAGGTTCGTGAAAGGGATCAGGAAGGATTACGATGATATCAGCATAGGGGTTGAGGTCGTGGTTGGATCCAGAGAAGATATAGAAAGGTTAAGATCTGCTGGGGTCGACGAGATGAAGATAAACCTGCAGCTTCCCACCAAGAGATTGTTCGATGCGATCTGCGGTTATATGGAATACGAGAAGATCCTCAGATCGCTGGAAGATGCGGTGGCCGGGTTTGGAAAGGGAAAGGTAACGAGCAATATCATCTTCGGGGTTGGAGAGAGGGACGAGGACATAATCTGTTCCTTGGAGAGATTAGCAGATATGGGTGTTGTCCCGATTCTCAGGATGATAAGGCTGGATAAGGGTATCAAGAGAGCCATGGAGAGGAGATTGGGTTACAGCTTGGGAAAACAATCCCCGGAGAGAATCCTGAAGTTAGCTCTCCATCAGAAGAGAATTTTAGAGAAAAGGGGATTGACAACGAGAGAAGCAAAAACCATGTGCCTTGCCTGCGGGTGCTGTGATCTGGTGCCCTTCTGGGATATCTGATCATCTCTGCTTCGCAAGATCTCTAGCTCTTTTTCCAACTATGAAGAGGCGCGCTATAAACTCTATCTCCTTTGCCTCCGACTTGTTATAGACGTTGCCAACTATGATCATCAATACTTATTTCTGAAGGTTCGCATTTAAAGGATTTCTTGTACAACCATCGCCAAGCGTATCCTTTTCCAGAAGCAACCTTTATATACTATTTTCAATATGCTCCCCTAACAGGTTCCTCTACCAGACCCTAGGGATAATAAGATCCCGCCGGCGGGTGATCGATGATTTTGATCGCCCGCCGAAGGGTCACGGTGGAGGAAGGAGAGGATAGGATATGCCTAGATATCATCGTCCAAGGAGAGGTTCCCTTGCGTATTCACCGAGAAAGAGGGCTAGATCGGAGATTCCTCACATCAAGAGCTGGCCAGAGGGAGGAGATAAACCAAAGGTTCAGGGATTCGCTGGCTATAAGGCTGGAATGACCCACGTGTTCGTTGTGGATTACAGACCAACATCCACGACATCTGGAAAGGAAGTTATGGTTCCGGTTACCGTTGTAGAAACACCTCCACTCAAGGTCTGTGCGGTGAGAGCTTATAGAGAGACTCCTTATGGTCTGCAGACCATAACGGAAGTATGGACAGATAAACTGGATAAGGAATTGGAAAGAAGAATCCCCTTACCGAAGAAGTTTAATCAGGATTGGGATAAGTTTGATGGTTGTTCAGATGTTAGGATTCTCGCCTACACCCAGCCGAGGCTCGTCCCCTCGATACCCAAGAAGAAACCAGAGATAATGGAGATAAGGATAGGTGGAGGAACCATCGAAGAGAGGATAGAGTATGCAAAATCCTTGCTCGGGAAGGAGTTGAACGTGAGGGATGTGATCAAGGAGGGAGATATGATAGATGTCGTTGCGGTGACCAAAGGTAAAGGTTTCCAGGGGCATGTCAAGAGATGGGGCGTCAAGCTCTTATCCCATAAGAACTCGAAGCATAGAAGGATGATAGGAACCTGCGGTTCCTGGCATCCCAGCTTCATCCAGCCAACCGTTCCTCAAGCCGGGCAGATGGGTTATCACCAGAGAACAGAGTTTAACAAGAGGGTTTTGAAGATAGGAGACAATGGCGAGGAGATCACGCCCGCGGGAGGATTCCCCCATTACGGGATTGTGAGAAATCAGTATGTCATAATCCATGGTTCTGTTCCAGGTCCGGTAAAGAGGTTGATCAGGTTCAGGGATGCAATCAGGTATATCAGGGGAATAAAGGTTGAGAAGCCAGAGATAACCTATATCTCTACAATGAGTAAACAGGGTGTATGAAGATGAAGGTGAACGTCTACGATCTCGATGGAAACGTGAAGGAAAGAATCGATCTTCCCAAGGTATTTGAGACACCTTACAGACCCGATATCATAAGGAAGGCATTCTGGGTGGCGATGTCGAACAAGAGACAGCCCTATGGAGCGGATCCACTGGCTGGAAAGAGGCACGCATGCGAGTGGCCTGGAAAGGGAAGAGGGATGGCAAGGATACCGAGATTGAATGGAGGCGTTGGTAGGGCTGTGCAGGCACCAAACACGGTGGGAGGCAGGAGAGCGCATCCGCCAAAGGCTGAGAAGAACTGGAAGGAAAAGATAAACAGGAAGGAAAAGAGGTTAGCTATACTCTCCAGCATAGCGTGTACCAAGGATGTGAACCTGGTAAGGGCTAGGGGGCACAGGTTTAATGAGGATTTAACCCTTCCTGTAGTAATGGATGATAGCTTCAAGGATCTTTCCAAGACAAAGGAGGTTATAGAGGTTCTTGAAAAAGTAGGGGTTTATCAGGATGTTGAAAGGGCTAAGAACGGTAAAAAGATAAGGGCTGGAAAGGGAAAAAGGAGGGGAAGGAAGTACAAGGTTCCAAAATCCTTGCTCATAGTATCTGAAAAGGGAAACATCCACAGGAGTGCGAGAAACCTGCCGGGCGTAGATATCGTCGAACCATCCCAGCTCAACATCATGCACCTTGCTCCGGGTGGAGTAGCTGGAAGATTGATGGTTGTAACGAAGAGCGCTTTGAATTCGCTGGGAGGTGATAAATTATGTTAGCCATTGATCCTTATGAGATAATCCTTCATCCCTATGTTACGGAGAAGACCCTGAGAGCCATAGAGGAGAACAACACCTTGGAATTTATTGTAAATATTAAAGCTAATAAGAAGCAGATAAAGGAAGCGGTAGAAAAGGCGTTCAACGTGAAGGTTGAATCCGTAAATACTAAGATAACGAAAAGGGGCAAGCATGCTATCGTCAAGCTGAAGCCCGAATACAGCGCAGAGGAGGTTGGGATGAGGATAGGTATATTCTGAGGGGTAAAGATGGGTAAGAGGATAATATCGCAGAGAAGGGGAAGGGGAACGCCCAAGTTCAAGATACCATCCCACAGATATCTAGGTGAGGTAAAATATCCATATGACAGGGAATTTGAGGGGGTTGTCACAGAGATAGTCAGGGATGCAATACACACATCTCCTATTATGAAAGTAAAGTCGAAAAAGAATAACAGAACGATACTTTTACTCGCCGCTGAAGGCGTGCAGGT
>QMTN01000068.1 GCA_003651105.1 Thermoplasmata archaeon | reverse complement strand
GGATAATATATGCGGTATATCGGAATGGATCCCTCATCCCATGACCACTTCTCTTCCTTTGATACCACGTGATCCACCTCTCTTACATCTATCTCTAGCAAGGTGAATTTTTTATCCCCACTCAGATTAAACGCATACGGAATGGATATCTCTTTCTCTTCAAAGACCCTTTCACCAAAACGGATTTTCGGAGAGATGCATCCAGAGAGGGTAAGGATGATCGAAAAGACAAAGAGCAAGCCAGATCGGTATATCTTCTTCATCCTCTCCCTCCTTTCTCAAGAGAAGGATGCCTCGGGAGGGATTTGAACCCTCGACTTCACGGTCTTCAGCCGTGCACTCTCCCAGGCTGAGTTACCGAGGCATCACGATAGCTTATCCATTATGTCCTCTATCTTCTTGTTTATATTAGCGAGAGACTTTTTTAGATTTTCTATGGCTGATTTCAACCTCCTTGTAGTCACAGCTCCCCTGGGAGATGGTTCAATGATCCCTTCCTGCTCGAGGATGTGGAGCGAATACCTTATCATGTGCTGTGGATATCCCGTCATCTCTGATAGCTTTATTATGCCTATGGGTTCATTTCGCATCACCAGATCAAGTATCTCTATATGCCTTTTCAGGATCTCGAGCTCGGACTCGATGACCGCTGTTAGGGTTGGCTTCTTATCCTCCTTTCTGGTCCTCATCAAACCTGCATACATGTTAGCATTTAAATTGGTTTCCGTTTTTAAATTGACAGAAACGATAATTAAGACTATACTTTATTAGCTTCTAACGTTGGTGAACATGGTGAACTACATAGTTGTTACAGGTGGAGTCATATCAGGACTCGGGAAGGGAATAACAACCGCATCCATAGGGAAGATTCTACAGTTCTATGATTACGAGGTGACCGCTCTGAAGATAGATCCCTACATAAACTACGATGCCGGAACCCTGAGACCGACCGAGCATGGCGAGGTGTGGGTTACCGAGGATGGTGGAGAGATAGATCAGGATCTCGGGCATTACGAGAGATTCTTAGATAAAGATATACCGAAGTATCACAACATAACAACCGGTCAGGTATACCATGCGGTCATAGAGAAGGAGAGGAGAGGAGAATATCTGGGAAAAACCGTCCAGCCAATACCCCACGTTACCGACGAGATCAAATCCAGGATAAGGAAGGCATCGGAGGAAGGTGTGGACTTCGTTCTAGTTGAAATAGGTGGGACGGTTGGTGACTACGAGAATGTTCTCTTTCTCGAGGCGGTAAGGCAGATGAGATTGGAGGGAGAGAAGGTTCTGTTCGTTCACGTAACCTATGTTCCTTCCATAAAAACCCTTGGCGAGCAGAAGACGAAGCCGACCCAGCATTCTGTCAAGCTCCTGAGAGAGATAGGAATCCAGCCGGATTTCATCATAGCAAGATCCGAGGAACCTATAGATGATGTGAGGAAGGAGAAGATAGCCCTCTTCTGCAATGTGCATGAGGATGATGTCATCTCTGATCCCGATGTCGAGAACATCTATGCGGTCCCTCTTTTATTCGAGGAACAGAAGCTATCAAAGAAGATCATGAGGAAGCTCGGTCTGAAGGCCAGAAGGAGGGGAGAAAAGTACAGGGAGTGGAAGGATTTTATCGAAAGGATCGAGGATCTCAGAGAGGAGGTGAAGGTCGGGATAGTTGGGAAGTACTTTGACATTGGCTCCTTCAAGCTCTTCGATTCCTACATATCGGTTATCGAAGCTATAAAGCATGCATCGTGGAAGAACGGTTTCAGGCCAAGGATAGAGTGGATAGATTCAAAGGATTTTGAGAAGGATAAAAGAAAGTTAAAGATTCTTGACGAGTTGGATGCGGTAGTAGTTCCCGGAGGATTCGGTCTCAGCGGAATAGAGGGGAAGATAAGAGCAATAGAGTACTGCAGAACCAATAATATCCCTTATCTTGGTCTCTGCTTGGGGATGCAGCTCGCTGTTGTTGAGTTTGCAAGAAACGTCTGTAACCTGAAGGATGCGAACTCGACAGAGATAGATGAGAACACCCCTCACCCGGTCATAACCTGCCTGCCAGAACAGATCGAGATACTGAGGGAATCTAGATATGGTGCTAGCATGAGGCTTGGCTCATATCCCGCCCACCTGAAGAAGGGAACACTGGTTCACAAATTGTATGGTAAGGATATCGTCTATGAGAGGCACAGACACAGGTATGAGGTTAATCCAGATTATGTTGAGATACTGGAGAAGAACGGGATGGTCTTTTCCGGAAAATCTCCGGATGGAAAGCTCATGGAGTTCCTCGAGTTACCAGACCACAGGTTCTTTGTAGCAACCCAGGCTCATCCAGAGTTCAAATCCAGACCCATGAAGCCATCTCCTCTTTTCGATGGTCTGATAAGATCGGCTAAGGGTCTGCTATGATAGAGGATCATATCTTGGAGAGGCTGAAAACGGATGTATCCAGATACTTTCCATTCTATGATCTCAAGATCCTAGATGATGGGATCGCCTTCTTCTGCAGGATAAGGGAAGAGACCTTGGATGAGGATTTCGAGATGCTCAGGGAAGCATTATCAAGCTATGGATTCATACCGATTCTCAGGAGGGAAGGCGGTGAGCACCTCATCTATGTTATCAAGGCAAAGGAGAAAAGGGAGGTTCCGGTATGGGTGAACATCTTTCTGCTCCTTGCAGCGATCTTGACAACAACCCTGACCGGTTCTCTACTGGTATCGAACAGAACAAACCTATGGGAGCTTGGAGCTCTAAAAGATATGTTGGATCCGAAGAATCTCCTTGATGGTTTCTTCCTGTTCTCTCTACCCCTTCTAACCATATTGGGTGTGCATGAGATGTCCCATTACTATGCTTCAAGATACCATGGAGTGAGAACATCCCTGCCCTTCTTCATTCCCGTTCCACCCATATTTAAGTTCAACATAGGAACCTTTGGAGCTGTTATCTCCAGCAGGGATCCGATACCGAACAGGAAAGCTCTCTTTGATATCGGCTTATCCGGTCCTCTAGCTGGCTTCTTGGTTGCAATACCGATATCCGTCTATGGTCTCATCAAATCCATACCTGTACCACCCGGGAGCGTGCCCAGCGAAACCATCTTACAGCCTCCTCCCCTTTTCACAATAATCTCCCTCCTGCTCAACATACCCATAGATTACAGGATTATCCTTCATCCAACCGCATTCGCGGGATGGGTTGGGCTGATAGTTACAGCGGTCAACCTCTTTCCCATAGGTCAGCTCGATGGGGGACATGTAACAAGAGCCATCTTCGGTGAGAACCAGAGGTACATCGGATGGTTTTCCTTGATACTCCTGCTGTTTACAGGATGGTTTTTCTTCGCAATACTCATTGCCCTGCTTGCGGGCGTGTACCATCCTCCTCCACTCAATGATCTGACTCCCGTGGATCTTAAGAGAAAGGTGTTATTTATCCTTGCTGTAATTATTCTCATCCTCTGCTTCACACCTTTTCCCGTGCTATCTATGGGCGAATCGTAAGCATTTAATACCTTCTAACAGATAAACCCTTGATGAAGACCTACCTAAAGATCCTCTTCAACAGCGAGGGAGCCCTGCCTTCGGAAGTAAAGAATCAGTTGATGAACATGGGTTTCAAGGCAACCTCTGGAAATTATGATTTCGTTTATGATTGGGGAGATAAGGATGTGAAGATAGAGGATCTCATATGGTTTGCTGATAAGGTTCATTCAGCCCTGAAGGGGATGAAGGTCTATTTCTCTATAGAGACTATCTGATTCTTTCTTTTATCATGCCTAGGATTCCCATCAATAGGTGGTATTCCAGCTCGGTGAGCTTTGCTCTTCCTATAACCCTTCTCAAGGTTATCTCTGCCTTTCCCCTCTTATGATCAGGATATTCCAGATGATCGAGGATCTCTCTCAAGGTTTCCATCATCCTCCTCTTCTCAACAGTCCCTATATTCCTGTCCCTCACCCTTCTATCAAACTTACTCGAAAATAACTCGTACAGAACTATACCGACCGCATGAGACAAGTT
>QMTN01000067.1 GCA_003651105.1 Thermoplasmata archaeon | reverse complement strand
GGAATGGTTCAGGTACAAGAGATTGGGTGAGTGCTGGAGGAGACCGAAGGGATTGCACTCCAAGATGAGAAAGAGTCTGAAGTACAGGCCACCAAGGGTGAAGATAGGCTACAGAGGTCCTAAGCTGGCGAGGGGGTTGCACCCATCTGGTTTTGAGGAGGTCATGGTTTACAGGGTTGAGGATCTTGATAGGATAAATCCAGAAAGACAGGCTATCAGGATAGGTGGGACGGTTGGTGTAAGGAAGAGGATCGATATCGTCAAGAAGGCGGACGAGATGGGTATAAGGGTATTGAACAGGGGTGAACTATGACAGATCTGAGGAACCAGAGGAGGATGGCTGCAGAGGTACTGAAATGCGGTATAAACAGGGTCTGGATGGATCCAGATAGGAGTGAGGAGATAGCCAAAGCATCAACCAGAGCGGATATCAGGATACTCATCAAGGGTGGAGCTATAAAGAAGAAGCAGGTGAAAGGGATATCGAGGGGGAGGAAGAGGAAGCTCAGGATGCAGAAGGAAAAGGGAAGGAGGAAAGGGCCGGGTTCAAGGAAGGGTGCAAAAAATGCCAGATATCCGAGGAAGAGGAGATGGATCGTCACGATAAGGGCTATAAGATCCTATCTGAGGGAGCTCAGGGATCAGGGGAAGATAGACAGACATATCTACAGGATATATTACAGGAAAGCAAAGGGTGGGGTCTTCAAGAGCAAATCCCATCTTGAGGCTCACCTGATAGAAGAAGGTATAATCAGAGGGGGCGAAGATGAGTCAGGGACCTAGATATAGGATGCCCTTCAAGAGAAGGAGACTCGGGATAACGGATTACAGGAAAAGGAAGAAGCTCCTCAAATCTAGGAAGATAAGGGCTATCATAAGGAGATCCCTGAAGTATATAACCGTTCAGTTTGCAAAGTACGATGAGAAGGGTGATCATATCATCCTTGGAGTTACCTCGAAAGAGTTGGAAAAGTATGGTTGGAATGGGACCAAAGATACCGTTCCAGCAGCCTATCTTACTGGTATCCTGGCTGGCAAAAGGGCTATTGAAAAGGGTATAAACGAGTGCATACCGGATATAGGAAGATACACCGCAAGCAGAGGATCCAGGGTTTTTGCGGTGGTAAAGGGTTTGATCGATGCTGGCTTAAAATGTCCATGCGACGAATCCGTATTTCCCAGCGAGGATAGAATAAAGGGAGAACACCTGCCAAAGAAACCGGATACCGATGTTTTTGAGATCAGGAGCAGGATAATGGGTGAGAAAGATGGATGAGATTGAGTGGGAGCCAAAGACGAAACTGGGCAGGCTCGTAAAGAGTGGAGAGATAAGGACGATGAAAGAAGCATTGAGGACGGGGCTTCCGTTGAAGGAACCTCAGATAGTTGATATCCTGCTACCCAATCTAAAGGATGAGATCCTTGATATCAACATGGTTCAGAGGATGACGGATTCTGGTAGAAGAGTGAAGTTTGCCATAACAGCGGTCGTTGGAAATGAGGATGGATACGTTGGTTTAGGTCATGCAAAGGGAAAGGAAGTCGGAGCAAGCATAAGGAAGGCCATAGAGGATGCCAAGCTAAACAACATAGAGATACGGAGGGGTTGTGGTTCGTGGGAATGCAGGTGCGGTAAGCCCCATACCCTGCCTTTTGCGGTGAGAGGTAAGTGTGGTTCCGTCGAGGTTTACCTAAAGCCAGCTCCTCAGGGCTTGGGGCTTGCTGCTGGAGATGTTGCAAAGAAGATACTGAGGTTGGCTGGGATAAAGGATATATGGACCTTCACGAGGGGCACAACCAGAACAACCGTAAACTATGCAAAAGCGGTTTATGATGCTCTGAAAAGGAATGCCGAGATGAGATTGACGGAAGAGGAGATAGAGAAATTGAGCATCATCTCTGGCCCGGCAGAGGGGGAGGGGGAGTAAGATGGTTTATGCGGTGATAAGGGTGAGAGGAACCGTGAATGTCAGGCACGATATAAAGAAGACCTTGGAGATGCTGAGACTAAACAGGGTCAATCACTGCGTTTTGGTTGAGGAAAGTGATAGCTTCAAGGGCATGTTACAGAAGGCAAAGGATTACATAACCTGGGGAGAGATAGAGAAGGAGACCTTGATCGAGTTGATCAAGAAGAGAGGGAGGTTGCTCGGAGACAAGCCCATAGACGAGGATTATTTGAAGAAGAAAACTCCTTTCAAATCGATAGAGGAGCTCGCCGAAGCCATCATAGAAGGAAAGATAAGGTACAGGGATCTACCGAGGATAAAACCCGTGTTCAGGCTGTCTCCTCCAAGGAAAGGGTATGAGGGGATAAAGAGGGCTTACACCGTGGGAGGAGCCCTGGGATATAGAGGAAAGGATATAAACGAGTTGATAATGAGGATGTTGTAAATTTCAGAAAGGTTATTAAACTGGAAATGAAAAATAAAATGTAGAGGGATAGTATGGAGGAAACCCTTTACAGCATCGAGATACATAAGGAGAAGGGGATGTACATAGGCAGAATCTACTCGGATGTCGATGGAGTTAGGGAGTTTAGGAATCCAAAGATAGAGGGATTGCTGAGGGATATAACCTTCGATATTCAGCTTGCCCTCGACACATTCTCAGCAAGATCCGTGGATTTCTCTGAGGAGCAAGTGGAGGAGGAGATCTAGTTCCAATTTTCATAACCTTTTTAAATGGATCCCGTATTCTCTGGTTTACTCCCAGCAACCTCGATCGGAGGTTGAAGTTTGCACTACACGAGATTTGAGAAAGCCAGAATCATCGGAGCGAGAGCTCTTCAAATATCCATGGGCGCGCCTATCCTGATAAAGGTTCCGAAAGGCGTTGTCGACCCGGTTCAGATAGCGATGCTCGAGTTTGAGGAAGGAGTGATCCCGATCACGGTTATAAGGAAAACCGATATAAGACCAAAGATCGATTGGGAGTGATCTGAATGGAGGAGCAGAAAGTGGAGGAGCAGATGCTCGTATCTGAAGAGACCTACCTCACATCCGGAGTTCATATAGGAACGAGGCAGAAAACCTCTGATATGATGCAGTTCATCTACAAGGTTAGGAGCGATGGGTTGTATATAATAGACATAAAGCAGACCGACAAAAGGATAAAGATAGCCGCAAAATTCCTGGCAAGGTATGAGCCGGAAAATATACTGGTAGTTTCTGCAAGGCAGTATGGTCAGAAGCCTATCCAGAAATTCTCAGAATACACCGGAACGATCGCCATTCCCGGTAGATTCTTACCCGGTACCCTGACGAATCCGAACTCAAAGTTCTATCTGGAGCCGGATGTGATTGTGGTTACAGATCCTTTGGTTGACAGTCAAGCTTTGACTGAAGCAAAGAATGTCAGTATTCCTTGCGTCGCTCTGTGTGATACCAACAACGAGCTCAGATATGTTGACCTGGCTATACCGACGAATAACAAGGGCAGGAGGGCTTTGGCTCTCGTTTACTGGCTTCTTGCTAGGGAATTTCTCAAGGAGAAGGGCAAGATTAAGGATTATTCCGAGTTCACACCGAAGGTTGAGGAGTTTGAAGCAGAGATATAATATGGAAAGGAAGGTATATTACTCGTTTTACGATATTCCCTTCTCCAGCCATTCCGCACCAAAGCCGCCCCTGACCAGTAAAACGGAGATCCTCCATCTACTTGTATCGATGGCTATCCTATCCACAGCTTTCGCTTTCTCAATGTCTGGTGGTCTGATCGGGTTGATACGGATCAAGGATCCCATCGGGGTCTTGATTTACTCCCTGAAGTTTTCCATCATAGGTATACTGACCGGTTTCTTCTTCCATGAGTTATCTCACAAGCTAACTGCAAGGAGGTTTGGACTGTGGGCAGAGTACAGGATGTTTCCCGCAGGTCTTCTCTTTGCCCTCATCCTCGGCATATTCTTTGGTTTTGTTGTGGCTGCTCCAGGTGCGGTCAACGTCTGGGGAGGGGCGAGAAGGTTTGAGTTCGGAAGGATTGCCCTTGCCGGACCTTTGGCAAATATTATGATTGGTGCTATCACTATGATGGGATATAT
>QMTN01000066.1 GCA_003651105.1 Thermoplasmata archaeon | reverse complement strand
GAGAAGAGCATGGCGTCCCTTGCTCTTATCTTTGCCATCCAAAGATATGATCCCAGCCCGTTCTATGTTCTGGATGAGATAGATATGTATCTCGATAACGTGAATGCGGAAGCTGTATCAAAGATGATAAAGGAGAATTCATCCTATGCTCAGTTCATCCTCATCTCCCTCAGAAAAGTGACCCTTAAAGAAGCTGATCACATCTATGGTATAACGAAGAGAGAGGATGGCATTTCAGAAGTGGTTGGCACTGTTGACCTATCATCCATAGGCCCAAGAGGAGAGATCTTATCCGGGGGTAGGAAGAGTTGAGCGAAGATATAGATCAGGGAGTGCTACAGCACTTGCTTTTCCACAAGGCTATCGCGGAATATGGTGATGAGATAAGAAGGATAGACAGGTATATAGAGATGTTGAAAAAGACCCAGGTGGGAGAGCATATCTTTACAGACGATCCCTTCGATAGATCCATAGCCATCGCTTTTGAACTGGTTCTGCAGAAGCATCTTAACCCATGGGCGATAGATCTCGCCAGATTTTCCTCCCTTTATCTTGAGAGGGCAAGGAAAGAAAAGATAGATCTAGCTATTGCAGGCAGATTGATCCACATGGCGTGGAAGGTTCTGAACCTTCAGAGCAGGGAAGCCGTGGATAATGCGGAGAGCATGAACAGGCGGGATGAGATAGCATGGGATGAGCTTGGTATAGAAGACTGGCTTCCCGAAGAGATGCCTTACACCAAGATGATCCCTGAGGAATCTCTGCCCTTGGTTGAGCCCGTAAGAAGGAGAGCAGAAAGAAGGGTCACCTTAATGGAGCTGATAGAGGCTTTTGAGCTTGCCAGAAAGGAAGCCGAGGAGAGAAGGTTAATAGAGGAGATAAGGCGAGCTGAAAGAGAGAGAATACTGGAGAAGGCTAGGAAGAGGATGAAGGGTATAGTTCACGAGGAGACGATAGAGAAGGACATAGACAGGGTGTGGAGAAGGATCAAATCCTTGAATGGTAATGCCATACCCATAACGAAGCTTTGTAGATTCGATGATAAGAACGAGAGGATAACGACCCTTATCGCCCTTCTCCATCTTGCGAAGGATGGAAAGATAAGGCTCTACCAGAGGAGGTTTCCGTTTGGAAAGATCTATGTTAGAAAGCTGAGCTGAGGGGTGGTGGGGTTGAATGCTAAAGGAGAGGATGAGAAGATCATAGAGTCCATACTTTTCTCCGCATCGGAGCCGATCTCTTTAGAGCAGATAAGGAAGATAACCGGGTTGAGTAACAGGAAGATAGAGGATGCCATAGAAAGGTTGATGGAGAGGTACAACAGATCCGAGGACAGCCCCATGGAGATCTTAAGGATAGGGAACAAATTCGTCATGCAGTTGAAAGAGGGTTATGCTGATAAAGCCAGGAAGGTTGCAAAGCCGGAGATACCTCCAGATATCTTGAAAACCCTAGCCTTAATAGCTTATCATCAACCAATAAGACAGGCGGATCTGAGGAAGATGATAGGACCGAAGGTGTATGAGCATGTGGATTTTCTGATCGAGAAGAAGCTCATCAATTCCAAGAAGTTAGGGACAACGGAGTTACTCACCACATCGAGTTACTTTCCGGAATATTTTGGTATCGAATCGAGGCATCCAGAAGAAATAAGAGAGTTTCTCGCTAAAAAGATGAGAATCAAGTGATCCTTACCTGGCTATCATCGATCTTATCAGATCAGCAACGTTCTCAGCGTGATCAGCTATATCATCTACCCAGTCAGCTATCTTCAGGAGATGGTACTCATCCATCGGTTTGAGTTTCTTCTCTATCCTGTAGATCTCCCTTGTCAGCTTGTACTTGATCTGATCAGCTTCCCATTCCTTCCTGTGAACCTCATGGATCTTCTCCTTGACCAAATCTCTCTCCTTTGTTGCAAAGCTTGTTTCCAGGAGAACCTTGAACCTCTCCATAGCTTCTTCCATAGCTCTGACGGTTTCCATCACCTTCTCCATATGCTCCACGAATAAATCTTTTAGTTCCTTTGGAATCTTGGTGTGTCTCATGTCAAGCATCTCCGCGAGATTCTCAGCATGATCCAAGATTGCGTCTTGCTCCCTGAGCAACCACTGAAACTGCCCTCTATCCACGGGCATCAAGATAAACCTTGGAAGGTGAGCCCTTATATTACCCTTTATCAGGTCAGCCTCATGCTCGAGCTCCGAAACCCTTTTAGCTACCTCTGAAAATCTATCGAACCTACCTTCATAGTATTCCTTCAATCCTTCTTTAAGTACATCTATACATTCCCTGACCTTGTTCATATGTTCCAGCAACCCAGCGAAGGGCGATTTCCTCCTCAAGGTATCTGTTATCGGTAACCTGAAGTGCCTCTCATCCATCCTATCATCCCACCATGCATCTCAAGATTAAAAATATTATCGCAGACAGCCCGGCAGAGGACGGAACCGTGAGTAGCCAAGAAACTATTATCTTCCTGATCACCCTCAGATCAACCGCATCCAGACCCCTAGCCAGACCAACACCCACAACCGCGCCGACAACGGTATGAGACGTAGATACGGGAAGACCGAGCTTTGATGCTATCAGTACGGTTGTTGCCGCACCGAAATCTACGGAAAATCCTCTCGTATTGGTCAGGGATGTTATCCTGTATCCCAAGGTTCTCATAACCTTATGTCCCCATGTCATACAGCCTATGGCTATACCGAGACCACCCAGAGCAAGGAGAGCTACCGGTACCTCTGCCTTTGGATCAAGGACTCCGGTTGTTGCTACTGAAAATATACCCGCAACCGGTCCTATTGCGTTAGCTACATCGTTCGCACCATGGGAGAATGCAACGTAACATGAGGTAACTATCTGGAGCTTTCTGAACATCCTTTCCACGGCATCATACTCATCCTCTCCCTTCAACCTTATCCTCCTCAGAAGGAGCATGGAAAGGATCATACCCGCAATACCGCATCCAATAGCTATCAGGATAGCTTGTCTTATATCTATGTTCAGCATCCTTCCGAGGTTTGTCTTCATCAGCAGGGAAGATACTATCAGGATGATCGTGAGAGCTATTATTCCCGGTCCCACTACCCTTGCAGACTCCGATGGTCTCTCTCTTTCAAAGATCAGCTTGACTATCCCCCTGAACACCAGAAAAGCCAGTACCGCTCCAACCAATGGAGAGAGAACCCAGCTCATTGCAACCTCTCCGAGCTTGCTCCAGTTGATGGATGATATTCCACTCTCTATTATTCCGAATCCAACCAGTGCTCCAATTACCGAATGAGTGGTAGATATTGGCATCTCCTTCCATGTCGATAGCATGACGAAGATCGACGCAGCCAGGAGGGAGGAGAAGAACCCTAGAAGGATGTGGAGGGTGTTTTCGATAAGAGAAGGATTAACGATATTTCCCCTTATCGTTTCGGTCACATGGGAGCCAACGAAGACCGCTCCAACAAAATTTAGGATCCCAGCTATAATAACCGCCTGCCTGAAGGTTATTGCCTTTGCACCCACAGCGGTGGCCATGGAGTTTGCTACATCATTGGAGCCAATGTTCCAGGCCATGTAAAAGCCAAGAATCCCCCCACCTATCAGGATGATCAATAGTATCGGGTCCACCTTTTACCTCCCGATGGAGGAAAAAAAGAGAGGTTAAAAAGGCTTGCGATTCACATACCGAGATAAAGCCTCTGTGCAAGAAACCTTGGAAGATCATTTTCGAGAATCGCTCTGGATGCGGAATCTATATCATAGCTAACTCTCCTGAAGATCACTTCCCTTTTTCCCGTATCAAAGATCATGAAAGAAGCTCTGGGATCGCCATCCCTGGGCTGTCCAACTGATCCGGGATTAAGAAAAATCTTGTTCTTGACCCTCCTTTCCATGGGAACATGGGTATGTCCCATCACCACAATATCTGCCCGGGCGATCTCTGATAGATCGATCAAAAGAGAATCTTCTACATCTGGAAAGATGTACTCAAATATCTCATCCCTCGGACTCCCATGGGTGACGTATATTTTTAGATCATCAGCTT
>QMTN01000065.1 GCA_003651105.1 Thermoplasmata archaeon | reverse complement strand
TTTACCCCTTCCCACACCAGTCAAAGCTTAATAGCCCCCTCATGAATAATAAATGCCACTGAGACTGAATTCCCCTTCAATCCCCATTCATCACCCTGTTTTTTCCCTTTCTGATCCGTACAGTGTATCCACCTCTGCAGACCCGTTATCAGGCTTTTTAACCTTCTCATACTCTTCATTCAATGAATAGTCAATTAGAGACTTCATATGTTTTATGCTGAAAATGGGTCAATAAAGCTTTCTGTTCTGGTCAATAGGATTTTTGATTTGCCTGTTAATTTGATGGGGTCTGGGAGTGGGGGTTTTCAAAGTTCTCTTAAGTAGCCACAGAAGCCCTCTCATGAGTACTTCACAACCAGGGATGGAGGAGAGAGGAGATGTCAATGTGGTTCAATCCCTCTCCACCGAGATCCTCACAAGCTCATTAACCACTGCAACAGCGACAGGTGTCCCACCCCTTGTTCCAACCGAGGTTATAGAGGGGATATCAAGCCGTCTCACCCATTCCTTCGATTCTGCCGCGTTCACAAACCCAACAGGTGTTGCAATAACAAGAGCCGGTTTAATCCCACCCTCAATCAATTCACAGAGTGCCATTGTGGCAGATGGAGCATTCCCGATGACAACGATCGAGCTGTTAAGCGCGTCTCCAACCGCAAAGACACCTGCAGCGGTTCGTGTGAGACTTGAGTTCTCTTCTGGTTCATGGTCCAGAAATGTTCTGATCTCACATTCATGCCCTTTCGATGTGATCCCAACCTTGACCATCCGAATATCGGTATAGATATCACACCCGGATCTGATGGCCTCAATCCCTCGCTCTACCGGGTTGTTCTTGAATATTAGCAGATCCTTAAATGCTGGATCCCCTGTTGCAATAACAACCCGCTGTCTTATCCTATCCTCATCAGTTTCATCACCAACGATCTCCCTTGCAATCTCCCGGCTGAGCCTTGATATCCTCGCTGCCTCATCCGTCCTTGCACCAAGATCATTGCTCATAGCAGCACCTCACAAACTCCTCAAATGGAGATGGTTCTCCCCCTGCATGGATATGCGTATAGGATGCAAGCACATTCTTATACACCATACCATCGAGCCGGTCCTTTATCCCTCTCCCCCGGAGCATCCTGTATGCAAACCTCACATCACCCGGATGAACCACCGAATAGTGAAACTCATGCCCCCTCAGCACCTCACCCTTCCTTGATACCACGGTATCACTCAAAGACTCAGCGACGACATACCCTACAGCCTGGAGTCTTTCTGTGAGCTCAGCCTCTGCATCAAATACCCCGAGCATCTCATATCCATTAACCTTTCTCAGTGTGTACATCATCCCGCCACATTCAGCATAAAGTGGCATCCCCTCCTCAACCCTCCTCTTTATCTCCTCCCTTATCCCCTCATTTTGCTCAAGCTCCTCTGCATAAAGCTCAGGATACCCTCCTCCAAGGTACATCCCATCAACATCAGGTAGAGAACCTTCCATGGGACTGAACTCAACAATCTCTGCCCCAAGCTCCCTCATTATCTCTATGTTTTCAGGATAATAGAAGCAGAACGCCCTATCTCTTGCAACTCCAATTTTACATCCCTTATATACTGATTCTCTCCTTATTACACTTCCCTCAAGCTCCTCGCACTCTCCTGCAATCTTGATGATACTTTCGATATCTATGTACTCAGAACCGAGATCTGCAAGCATTTCATGATCGTATTCAACTTCATGCCCCATCTTGAGCCCGAGATGTCTCTCAGATACGATTAAATCACTTTTCTTTGGAATTACACCAACAACAGGAACTATCTCCTCAATCGCATCCCTTAGCATCTCCTCATGCCTTCTGGATCCAACCCTGTTCAGTATAACGCCCCTCAGATTAACCCCACTGTCAAATGTCCTGTATCCAAGCGCGATCGCGCCCGCACTTCTTGAGAGGGAGGATCCATCGATTACAAGAATTACCGGGGCTTTAAGTATCTTTGATATGTGTGCCGTGCTCCCCTTCTCATCTTTCCCATCCATCCCATCATAAAGCCCCATAACACCCTCTATAACAGCGATGGAATCCCCTGATGTGTATTTCATAAAGGAAGATCTTATCTGCTCCTCACTCATCATGAATGAATCAAGGTTGTGGGAGCTGTGACCGCATATCATCCTGTGATGGGAGGGATCTATAAAGTCAGGTCCAACCTTAAAGGGCCTTACATCAAACCCCCTTCGCTTTAAAGCCCCCATCAGAAGGAGTGTCACCGTTGTCTTCCCGGCACCGCTGTGGGTTGCACCGATTACGACCCTCGGTCTTGTATCGGTTATATCCTGTACTTCCTGTGGTATCCCCTTGGCGTTATAATCCAGTCCTTCCATATCCTCGACTCCCGGTTTCCTATGATAACCGTGGTATGCATATCAACTTCATCATCATACGTAAGAACACTCCTCAGGTTGGTTATTATCCTCCTCTCACCCTCCCTCGTGCAGTTCTTAACGATTCCAACAGGAATATCATCCGCTCTAAACCTCCTGATGATCTCAATGGCCCTTTTAAAGTTTCCGGCTCTGTTTCTACTTCTGGGGTTGTATAAGACAATAACAAACTCCGCCTCTGCCACTGCAGATAGGTTCCTCTCTATGACCTCCCAGGGGGTTAAGAGATCGCTGAGTGATATAACCGCAAAGTCGTTGTTTAAGGGTGCACCAAGGACAGATGCCACGGCATTTGCGGATGTAATCCCAGGAATGATCTCGATATCAAAATCCCTACCACTCTTCTCTGCAACCTCAAGAACGATCCCTGCCATACCGTACACATTCGGATCTCCCCCGCTTACAATCGCAACCTTATGCTCCTCTGATAGCACAAGCGCCCTCTTTGCCCGATCTATCTCCTCCCCCATCCTGCTTTTTATTATTCGCTTCCCTTTGGTGAGATCCTCTATGAGCTCAAGATAGCTCTCATTTCCTATGATATACTCTGCCTCCCTTATCGCCTCCTCTGCCCTCCTGCTCCTGTGCTCTCTTCCACCAGGTCCTATCCCGATGATGTACAGCCTACCTTGCGATTGCAATCGTAACACTCCCGTATACCCTCTTTGAAAGGATGAGCTCCCCTCTTTTTGATAAAACAAGTGCACAGGGTTCACACACCCCTTTAAGCCCCATTCTTTGAGCCTTTGATGATGATGGAGGATTTACGCTGTTTATATCATCATCAGCTAAAAACACCAAGGGCTTTCCAAGCTCTCTGCATGCATCTATCAGCCCCATCTCTCTCTCCTTCAGTCTTGATGTTGCAAAAAGATCTATCTCATCAATATCCAAAGATGCCTCACTCAGAGCCTCCCTTATCCCTGATACAACCTCCTCTTTCTTAACACCCTTCCTTGTACCAATCCCCACCACAAATCCATCCCCTCTTTTAAGAACTGATACATCATCATCAACAAGAACGATCTTCGGTCCCATAATTCTTAAAACAGGAACATCCTCCCTTAAAATTGAGAGATTGACCGATTTTGTGCTCTCCTTATTCACAATATCACATCCCAGAAGCTCTGAAACCCTCTCAACAGAACATTTCCCATAAGCCTCTGTTGCTGTTGTAATCACAGGGATTATCCCGATCTCACTCAACCTTTCTGCAAGCTCATTTGCACCATGATGCCCTCCGAGAATCGGTATCGCAAATCTCCCGGCCGCATCCACCACGACAACTCCCGGATCCTTCCATTTATCCCTTAAAAGGGGTGAAATCTTCCTCACAACAATCCCCGCTGCCATGATCGCAACAATTAGGTTGTACTCCATAAAAGCCCTTTCAAACACCTCATTCTCATAAATCAGGATATCCCCCTCTGTAAGCCCCCTTATCTGCTCTGCAAGCTGCCTGTCCTTTTCAAAAGCTATTATTGCGGTTTTAACCATAGAGATGAGATCTCCTGTATTCCTTTGGGCTTAAAGCATCCCCAATTATGATAATTGCAGTTCTCTCAATCCCTGCCGCTCTCACTTTCTCCTCGATATCCTTAAGTGTCCCCTT
>QMTN01000064.1 GCA_003651105.1 Thermoplasmata archaeon | reverse complement strand
GATGAGTCTGATCTAACCGTAAAGTATGTTTGCAACAACTGCGGTCATATAGCGATAGTTGATAGGCATGGAAAGCTGAGGTGTCCGATCTGCGGGGACAAGGCGGAGATCTATCCAGTTGATATGAGCTATGCGTTCAAGCTCTTGCTGGATGAGTTGAAATCCATGTGTATAGCTCCACGCTTGAGATTGGAATCCTTGGTGTGATAGCATGACCGAAACCGGAATAACCAAGAAGATTGGGAGGATCGAGTTTGCGGTTCTCTCGCCTTCAGAGATAAGAAAGATGAGCGCAACCAAGGTCATAACAGCTGATACCTACGATGACGATGGATTTCCCATACCAATGGGACTGATGGATCCAAGGTTGGGTGTCATAGAGCCTGGATTGAGGTGCAAGACCTGCGGGCTGAGGGCAGGAAAGGATGGCTGTCCCGGTCACTTTGGTCATATAGATCTGGCGATGCCGGTTATCCACGTTGGCTTCGTTAAGGAGATAAGGGACTGCCTGAGGACAACCTGCAGAGGGTGTGGAAGGATCTTACTGCCGGATGACAGGCTGGAATACTACAGGAAGCTGAGAGAGGAGTACGTAAGGGAAGGTAAGGATACGAGCTTTATACTCAAGGCGATAATAAACGAGGTGAAGGATGTTGAGAAGTGCCCGAGATGTGGCAGGGAGGTTGGAAAGATAGAGCTTGACAAGCCAACGACCTTCAGAGAGAACGGAAAGAAGCTGACGCCTGCAGAGGTGAGGGAATGGCTTGAAAAGATACCGGATGAGGATCTTCCTCTTCTAGATATAGAGAGAAAGGCAGCGAGACCTGAGTGGTTTGTTCTCACCGTCCTGCCGGTTCCGCCGGTTACGGTGAGACCATCGGTAACCTTAGAGACAGGGGAGAGAAGCGAGGATGATCTAACCCACAAGCTCGTTGATGTCATAAGGATAAATCAGAGGTTGCAAGAAAACAGGGATGCGGGCGCCCCACAGCTAATTGTAGAGGATTTGTGGGAACTTCTGCAGTACCATGTGACAACATACCTAGATAACCAAACATCAGGTATACCACCCGCAAGGCACAGATCGGGAAGACCCCTGAAGACGCTTGCTCAGAGATTGAAGGGGAAGGAGGGAAGGTTCAGGAGCAATCTATCTGGAAAGAGGGTCAACTTCTCAGCCAGAACCGTCATATCACCCGATCCCAATCTGAGCATAAACGAGGTCGGGGTTCCCATAGATATGGCGAGAGAACTTACCGTTCCAGTTAAGGTTACAGAACACAACATAGAGTGGTGCAGGATGATGGTCAGGAGGGGACCGAATCCAGTAACGGAAAGAGGAGAGTACATACCTGGTGTGAACTACGTGATAAGGGAAAGGGGAGGGATAAGGCAGAGGATAAAGGTTACGGAGAAGAACAAGGATGAGCTGGCGGAGAAACTTGAGGAAGGTATGATCATAGAGAGACAGCTGATGGATGGAGATATCGTGCTGTTCAACAGACAACCTTCTTTGCACAGGATGTCGATGATGGGACACAAGGTAAGGATTGTTCCGTACAAGACTTTTAGGTTCAACCTGGCGGTATGTCCTCCTTACAATGCTGACTTCGATGGGGATGAGATGAACCTCCACGTCCTGCAGGGTGAGGAAGCCAGGGCTGAGGCAGAGATTCTCCTGAAGGTTCAGGAGCATATCCTTTCTCCGAGGTTTGGAGGGCCGATCATTGGTGCAATACATGATCACATCTCCGGCTGTTTCCTTCTCACCTATGGTGATAGGAAGGTTCCTCTGAGTGATGCGGTAAGGATACTTTCCAGCATTCCGGACAAGGAAAGATTTCCGAAGGTTCACACCGATAAGGATGGGAAGAAGTTCGTTTATGGAAAGGATATCTTCAGCTCCATCCTGCCAAAGGATCTCAACATATCATTTCCGGCAAAGGTATGCTCCCATCCACCGCTCGATGATCCCAGGAAATGCCCAACAAAGACCTGTGTTATCATAGAGAATGGCGAGCTGAAGCAGGGGGTTATCGATGAGAATGCCATAGGTGCGTTCAAGGGAATGATCATAGACAGGATAGTGAGGGAGAAGGGACCGGAGGGAGGGAGAAAATTCATAGACAGGGTTACAAGGCTTGGGATAGCTGCGATCTCAACCTTTGGCTTCACCATAGGAGTGGATGAGGAAGATATACCTGTTGAGGCGCAGAGGAAGATCGAAGAGGGGATCGAGAAAGCCAAGGAAAAGATAAACCAGTTGGTGGAGGCATACAGGAGGGGAGAGCTAGAGGCTCTCCCGGGAAGGAGCCTGGAAGAGACTCTCGAGATGGAGATAATGAGGGTGACGGGTAGAGCTAGAGATATGGCTGGAGAGATAGCCAGCAAGTACCTCGGTATGAACAACAGTTCGGTTATAATGGCAAGATCCGGAGCGAGGGGAAGCATGCTCAACCTTTCCCAGATGGCTGGTTGTATAGGTCAGCAGGCAGTGAGAGGAGAGAGGATTCACAGAGGATACAGGGGGAGGACCCTGCCCCATTTCAAGAAGGGAGATATAGGGGCTGAGGCAAAGGGTTTCGTTTCGTCAAGCTACAAGAAAGGGTTAACTCCAACGGAGTACTTCTTCCACTCCATGGGAGGAAGGGAAGGTCTCGTGGATACCGCGGTGAGAACCTCTAGGTCTGGATACATGCAGAGGAGGCTGATAAATGCTCTAGAGAACCTGAAGGTTGATGAGGATTTAACCGTAAGGGATACGGATGGAGTTATCATCCAGTTTGTTTATGGTGAGGATGGTATAGATCCTACGAGGAGTGCCAGAGGTAAAGCCATAGATCTTGACAAGATTGTTACCGATCTGAAGAAGGGTGGATAGAGATGGCTGAGAGGAAGGTATCGAAGGAAGAGGTGCTCAAGAGGATAAACCAATACATCAAGAAAAAAGGTTATACCATGCCCCAGAGCGTGAGGGAGGAGATAGCTGACAGGATCATAAAAGAGGATCTTGTTGATAAGCTGGAGGTCTTCGTTGATAAGGCTTTCGAGCAGTACAGGATGAACATGATAGAGCCAGCAGAAGCATGTGGCATAGTTGCTGCCCAGAGCATAGGAGAGCCAGGTACCCAGATGACGATGAGGACATTTCACTATGCAGGAGTTGCAGAGATAAACGTAACCCTGGGTCTGCCAAGGCTAATAGAGATAGTGGATGCGAGATCTACACCATCTACTCCAATGATGACCATCTACCTTGAGGGTGCATATCGAGTTAATGCGGAGATGGCTCAAAAGATAGCGAACAAGATAGAGATGACGAGGTTACAGGATATAGCGAGCTTCGAGATAGATATAGAGAACCTCCAGATCTACGTGGATATAGATGAGAGGGGTTTGAAGAAGAGGGATCTCACAAGGGAGGAAGTGATAGAGAAGATAAGGAAGATGAAGAGGGTCAAGGTCGAGGAGGAGGGAGACAGGATAAAGATAGTTCTGGAGGAGCCGAGCTATAAGGGACTTTTGATGGTATCGGAAGCTCTGAAGAAGCTGAAGATAAAAGGTATAGATGGGATAGATAGGGTGATCATAAGGAATGAGCCCGGAGAGGGATACGTGATCTATACCGAGGGAAGCAACTTACAGGAAGTTCTGAAGATAGAAGGCGTTGATAAGAGGAGGACGAGGACCAACGACATCCAGGCGGTTGCCAAGGTTCTTGGCATAGAGGCTGCGAGGAACCTGATCATAGAGGAGGCTTACAACACCTTGATGGAGCAGGGTCTGCACGTTGATATAAGGCATATAATGCTGGTTGCAGATATAATGACTGTTGATGGAACGGTTAGAGCCATAGGGAGGCATGGAGTCAGCGGAGAGAAGAGCTCTGTACTATCAAGGGCTGCCTTCGAGATAACGGTAAATCATCTGCTCAGGGCTGCGAGGAAGGGAGAGGTGGATGAGCTGAAGGGAGTTGCGGAGAACATCATCGTTGGTCAGCCCATAACCGTTGGAACCGGTGCGATAAAGCTGGCGATGGGCGGGAGGAGGAAGTAGACATGGTTGATATGGAGAG
>QMTN01000063.1 GCA_003651105.1 Thermoplasmata archaeon | reverse complement strand
TGCTTTGTGAAGGAAGATACGGTTTTACCGATGATGTACATGCCAGACTGCATAAAATCGGCGATCCAGCTGATGGAGGCAGATTTCTCAAAACTCAGGCACCATACCAATTTCAATATCACGGCAATGAGCTTTTCAGCAAAAGAGCTGGAGGAAGAGATCAAAAAACACATTCCAGATTTTTCATGCGAATACAAACCAGACTTTAGGCAGAAGATTGCTGAAACCTGGCCGAGATCCATAGATGATTCGTGCGCTAGAGAGGAATGGGGATGGAAACCAGACTATGATCTTGAAAAGATGGTCAAGGATATGATAGAGAAACTGGAGAAAAAACTCTCGAAGCACCAATAGTTGCCTGTAACTACTTCTCTATCTCCAGCAACCTCCTCTTCACATCCTTTCCAAGAGGATAGAAACCCATAAGGGTACCTTTCTTTGTGACCAACCTATGGCATGGTATGAGGATCTGAAAAGGGTTCCTCATTAGAGCGACCAGCAAATCCTTGTACTTGATGCCAGCCCTTCTGGCTATCTCCGAGTACGTCCTCGTTTCACCTTTGGGAATCCTTGCTATCTCCTCATATGCTTCCCTATACCTGTATCCAAAGTCTGGCAGGGAAAATCTCTTTCCATCAATCACTACTTCCCTCACCCTCTCTTCCAGCCATCTCTCCAGATCTCCATCAACCTTTACCTCTCCTTCTATACCATGAAATTCCTTTATCCTTTCCATGTGAGTCATCGCCTTATCATTAGAGTAATGCCATGCGTAAGCCAGGATATCATCGTTCCTCAGGAGAAAGATCACCTTCACATCTATCCCGAACAGATTCACGGATAAAGTAAAACTTATAAGCTAATAGCTTTAACTCTGACCGATGGCGCGAAAGGCACATCTAGGGCTACCCAAAGGAAGAACAAAGGAAGAATTAGATATCTTTATAAAGAAGCTTGAGCTCCAAGCAAAGGAGACAGCCGAAGAGAGGATACCCTTATATCTCAGGGTTGGTGTGAAAGATGCAGATCTGATCCTTGATGTCGGCTGTGGCTCCGGAATGGTTACGAGAGATCTGGCAAACCTGACAAAGGGAGAAGTTTTCGCGATGGATGAATCTGAGGAGATGATAAAGGTTGCGAGGAATGTTCTCAAGGATTTTGATAATGTTCATCTCTTGATAGGTGATGCCCACTCCATACCATTCAAGGATGATACATTCGATATCACCACGTGCAATCTGCTCTTGATGTGGTCAACCGATCCTCAAAGGGTTGTGAACGAGATGAGGAGGGTCACGAGGAAAGGTGGCATAGTGCTTGCATCCCTTGAGCCGGATTTTGGTGGAAAGGTGCATTGGCCAGAGAATCCAAAAGTTGACAAAATATTCGCTGGAGAGGCCATAAAGAGGAGGGGAGGGGATCCGTATATAGGAAGGAAGTTAAGACAGTTCTTCGTCAGAGCTGGACTGGAAACCGAGATAGGGATAGGTAACAGCAGGATATGGAGCTGTGAAGAGGATAAGGCTTATTATCTCCATTCCAGAGACTATTACGTGAGGGTTTTGAGAGAAGCTGGATTGAGTGAGGAGGAGATAGATCAGTGGGAGTATGAGTACCTCAAATCCCTCGATGAAGGGATTGAACTCAACTTCTTCCCCCAGTTCTATGCTATAGGGAGGAAGGTTTGATGGTCAAGGTTGTTGATGGAAGGGCAATCAAGAGAGAGATCCTCGATGAGATCAAGAAGGAGATAAGGGATATGGTGTCGAAGGGTTACAGGAAACCAAGGGTTGCTACTATCTTGGTGGGAGAGAATAAGGAATCGGAGATCTTTCTCAGGTTGAAGGATAAGGCCTGCGATTATGCTGGCATCGATCACATCCATCTCAGGTATCCAGAGAGCGTGAGCGAGGAAAAGATCCTTAAAGATATAGAGAGGCTGAACAACGATGAAGAGATCGATGGGATCTCGGTGCAATTCCCTCTCCCCAACCATATATCCTCTAATCTCATTCTCTCGAGCATCCCTCCAGATAAAGATGTTGAATCCCTCAATCCATCCAACCTTGGGAGGACGATCCTTGGTAACGCAGACCTCGTACCTTGCACGCCTGGAGCGGTGATGGAGATACTGGAGAGGGAAGGTGTTAACCTGAAAGGCAAGGATGTGGTGGTGATCAATCACAGCCCGATAATCGGAAGACCCTTATCCCAGCTCTTGCTGAGTAAGGATGCGACCGTAACTATCTGTCACGTGCATACCAAAGGGTTGGAGGATCATACCAGAAAGGCGGATGTTCTCATAACCGCCACCGGTGTACCGAGGTTGATAAAGAGGGATCATGTGAAGGAGGGATCCGTGGTCATAGATGTTGGTATAAGGAAAACTGAGGAAGGAATCATTGGGGATGTGGATTTTGAGGAGGTAAAGGGTCGCGCCAGCCTGATAACTCCGGTGCCAGGAGGCGTTGGTCCGGTAACCATAGCGATGTTCATCAGGAATCTCTTCAGGATATACAGGAGGAGGATGGGATGAGGAGGTTATCCCTGTTATCCCTGATCTTCTTCATAGCTGGTCTCTCCTTTCTCATTCAGGGCATCCTCGAGGGAGAGCTGAAGGGAGGTTTTTTCCTCATCTTTCCCTTCCTCTTCGGATCCGGGATCTACAGCTCCCTAGGTATCTTCATGATTTTCCTAGGAATCCTGTTCCTTTCCCTCGATATCCTCACCGGGCTAACGGAAGGCTTTGGAGAGATCGAACAAAAGAGGGAGGGCGGAGCGGTGGTGATGATAGGACCCATACCGATAGTGCTGGCAACGAGTTTGAGGATCGCCTTCATTCTATTCTTTGTGGCAATACTTGTCATGCTCTTACTCCTGTTCATCCTTCTCAGCTAGAACGATAACGTTATCGTAGCTTTTATCAGCTATCCTCACCTTCCTCGCATCCAACACCTTGAAACCAGATTTCCTGACATCCTTAACAAGCTCCCTCTTTGAGTAGAGATGATAAAACCTATCGAGATCAAGCCCGTTCCTTTTCCATTTGACATAGATATCCCCAAACTCCCTTCCCCTTCTCAAGATCATCTCCCCAAGGAAGTATCTCCTGAACCTCCTCTGCCATCTGTACCAAGATGTCACCATCATCCTCCCACCTTTCCTTAGAACCCTTCTCGCCTCCTTCAGCGCCCTTATCCTTTCTCCTCTCCCTTCTATATTGTGGATGGTCGCAACAAACAGGGCGTAATCAAATGAATCATCCTTCAGAGGTAGATACCTTGCATCCGCAAGTACGAGATCAACGTTCCCAACCCCTTCCCTCTTAAGATTTTCCCTTGCAACCCTCAGCATCTCCATGGAGCAATCTATACCAACTGCATATCTGCAGACCCTCGAAGACAGGATGAGATGCCTTCCGTTCCCACAGCCTATGTCTATCAGCCTCGCACCCTTTGGCAAACTATCTATGAAATCCGAGCATACCTTCCATACCTTTTTCCTGGTTTCATCAAAGCTCCTCGCTATCTTATCCCAGACTTCCCTGCTACTCAACATAGAGAGCGGGTCTCAAAGGCTTGGAGAGTTTGGATCTACCCTTTGGATCGTAGCTCGGTGAGGAAGCGTCTTCTATGATGAAATCCGCTCCGAACTCTTTCCTCAAGAAATCCACCGAATCTTTCAGAATCTCCTTCTCATCTATCTTCACCTTGAACCTTTCTCTATCCTTCTCATGCATCTCCCTGATCTCGGTGAATGCGGATTTCACAAACCTCGATACATCCTCACCCCTCTTTCTCAACCTCTCATCCTTCAAAACCTCTCTCATCACATCTCCGATCCCCTTTCCATCAAGGAGATAATGATAGACCTTCCATTTCCATTCCTCGCAGGTGTACACGTAAATCCTCTCTGGCTTTTTCTTTATGACCTTCATGATCTCCTTGAGGTCCTCAATCAACCTCTTTACGAGATACTCTCCAACTTCGTGGATCTTGAGATCTTCCCTCATCTCCAAGGATGGAAACTCCTCGAGAGAGACGAAACCCTTCTTTCCCATCCTCTCCCAGAGTTCCTCTGCCAGGTGAGGGGTAAATGG
>QMTN01000062.1 GCA_003651105.1 Thermoplasmata archaeon | reverse complement strand
CTATCAAGTCAGGTAATTTGAATTCCTGAAAATCTTTTATGATCTCTATCCACGTCTCTCTATCTATCATGCACTGTACATAGGTAAATTTTTTAAAAAAGTTTCCCTCTAAACAATACCACTTTCTTGGAAACCTAACATCAACCTTGTTTTTGATCCTCGTTGATTTTTATGTCACCATGGTGACAAAATCAGGAAAAATTCGAAGTATTTGCCACTCCGGTGACAAAATGCTCAATACGTTTCGCGCTGGCAGATGGTATGATTGAGGAGAAACTGAAACGCCTTATCATCTCGGGAGAAAAGCATTTAACGATCCAAGGGTTATGGGGAAGAGAAAAGATGAGGAAGGAAGACGTGGAAAAGAGGATAGAGCTGATGGGGAAAAGGAGGAGGACCGCCCTGAAGATCCTGATCTCGATCTCGATGATCCTTCTCCTGATCGTTTCGCTGATCCTGTTCCTAGTTTATTACGTGAAGATCGGCTCCGCCCTTCTGCATTATCTACCCCTCCCGCTCTCCAGCCTAATCGAAGCCATCTCTCTGGTCCTTGCAATCTTCATAGTTATCACGATCCTCCTGTACCTGGATTTCAGGATCAGAAAAAGAAGGCTGGAAGAGTCTCTTAAACCAAAGCCCACCTTCTACAAGGGAAAGAGGCTCTACGTTTTCACATACCCGCAGGGCGCAAAGGGAGGGGTCTTCGCAAGAACCTTCATCGATATAGATGATAAGACGGTCATCAACCTGAGGTGCCAGGTAATCAAACCCCAGGAGATATGGAAATAACTACTTCCGTAGCACACCAAACGCGGTGAGCTTCTCTGGTAGATAGACATCCGTCACATAATCCAGACCGTACTTTGCAAGAGCCTGCTGCTCGGATTTCTTCCCGAGTTTAAGCTGAAGGTTTATCTCATCCCTCCAGAACCTGGTATTGAACCTCGGATCCGTAAGTTCGCTCTTAAGGGCTTTCACATCCTCATTCGTCAGCTTATCGGTTGGCAGATCGTAGTTCACTATATCTGAGGGCGCAACTCCGAGGAACTGGGCGGATGGCGTCGCCAGGTATTCGGAGATGTGGGCGGTCTTTATGGCACCATAGGCAACGCTCGCATATATCCTGTAGCTCCATGGATCACAATCTGTAAAGACAAAGACCGGAAGCTTCAACTCCTCATTTAATCTCTTTATGAACCTCCTCGTCGATCTGGCGGGCTGTCCCTTGAGATGAACAAGTATAGCTCTATGGCTCTCATCGAAACCATTCTCTACAAGCCTATCGAACATACCTCCAGTTTCTATCGCGAGGACAAAATCCGCATCACACTCGACGAACCTTATCTTCTCCTTCTCCACATTGTACGGTATCGAGTATCCGGCATCACCAACATCATCCTGACAGTGGATCTTTCTCTTCTCCCCACTCCTCGTCTTCTCCTCAATAAGGATGTTACCTATTATCCTTGCGCCATCCTCCTCGGGTCTGAGTCTGAAATCCTCCCTCAGGCAACCCGTTATTGTTTCCAGATCCTCCGCCAGATGATCTGACTCTTGCTGGGAATTGAACTTTGCCATGTCCCAACCTTCGGATATGTAGTAGAGCTCCCTCAGGGTGGAGGACTTGTTCTGCTCGATCATGGTCTTGATGAACTCAGCAACGTACATCGTTCTCAACAGCATGTACGCACCATCTAGGGTCTTTGCACTCCTCAGCGTCCTACCTTTTCCGTACTTCCACACGTTGAGGTTCTCATCGAACCTGATGTTGGACTTTGCCCTCGTTGGTAAGGTTATCTTTGGTATCTCGTTGTTCTCGAGATCGGTGTAAACCTTAAGCGCTATCTCGTTCAGCTTTTCGAGAGCCTCTCTACTGCCCATCAATCCCCCTCCCACTTATTAGCTCCTATAACATACTCGGGATTTATACCATCAACATACAGCTCGTTCTCATCGAAGTCACCCTCATTCAGACCCGCCAGCTCGAAGTAAAGCTCGTACTTCTGAGTCGCTTTAAGGGGAGGAATCTTCCATTTTATGTATCTCTCTGTTATCGCCTCCGGTTTTGGCTTCACGAAACCGACGATAGCTTCCGGAGGGATGACAGCATAGAGCAGAAACTCCGTGGACTTCTTCTTGTAGTTCATGACCGTTATCTTGCTCTTTGTTATGCATCCATAGTCCTTTGATTCCTCGAAGCTATCCAGGGTCGTCTGCAACCTCTTCACCTTCTCATACTCTATACTATCATCTATCCATATGACATCCATTATCTTGGTTATCACCCCATCTATGTTCGGAACCGGCTTATTCAGCATGTTGGCGGATTTCCTCGCTATCTCTGGAAGGATCTTCGTTATCAGGAGAAACTTCTCCCTCGTTTTTCTCCTCCTCTCCTTCTTGGAGATATGTTGCTGCATCTTCCTGGCGCACTCTCTCAATGCGAGCTTTATCTCGTTCTCTATCTCCGGTATATCCGCTATAGCCTCCTTGCTTTCGGAGGTGAAGGGAACACTCGTTGAAGCGACGTGGATGAAGAAGATGGCGGGACCAACGGGTATACCTTTACCACCCCTCTGCTCCAGACCGTACCTCCTCCAGTCTATGCTCGATAGAGCTGCGGTTGTGACGCATTCACCCTGCTGGTAGAGGAGGGGAACCCTGTTTGCAAACCTCATTATCTTTACCGGTGATTCCTTATCCAGGTTACCACCATAAACAATACCAGCCTCCACCTGAAAAGGATGACCGGAGTAAACGGAGGGCGGTCTTGTTGTTGCAACTATGAACTCGGGAGATATCTCCTTGGTCTCGTGTTTCAAGCTCCTCTTTATCAGGAGCTCCCCTATTGGAGATAAACAGTCGGTTGGTGGTGCCATTATCTTCACTTCCTTGAAAGCCTTGAGCAATCTTCCGGCCTGCTCCCTTGTCAGGGATCTTGGATCGAGATCTGGATCTAGATTTGCCTTCTTGCAGACAGCTTGGGTTGTTCTCTCTCCCATGGAGATGAACTCGGTTTTGAGGAAGGTTGATAGCTTCTTCGCCTTTGTAGATCTCAAGAGCTTGAGCAGTGTGCCCATCTCTATGCCATGGGGATGGGGTTTCTTCAGCTCCACGGTCGGCTTTGGTAGCTCTTCCGTGACCCTATCGAAAATATGCTTCTCACCGTTTGGTTCTATAAAAACTATCCTCGCATGGGGATTCACTATGGACGTGTTCTGCAGGTACTCGTAGAGGAATCTTCTTCCCCTGCTGAAATCTCCTAGGATGCTTATCTCCACCCTCGTGCCATGCGGTTTCTCCCAGCTCACTATCTCTCTCCTTATGATTTCTGGAGCGTTCTTGTGGGTATCTATGGCTATCTCGTACAGGTATGCAGGCTCGTTCTCTCCTATCTTGGACATTATCTTGGCATGCTTTCCGGTCGATAATTGGCCATAAAGCACCACGGCAGATATCCCTATACCCTGCTGACCCCTGCTCTGCCTAATGGAGTGAAACCTCGAACCGTAGAGGAGTTTGCCAAAGATCGGAGGAATCTGCTTCTCAACTATACCCGGACCATTATCCTCCACGATGATGGTGTATTCTCCCTCCCTATCACCTTCCTTGATCTCGACGATTATATCTGGAAGTATACCAGCATCCTCACAAGCGTCGAGAGAGTTATCCACCGCTTCCTTTACCGCCGTCACTATCGCCCTCGTTGGGTTACCGAAGCCCAAGATATGCTTGTTTCTCTCAAAGAACTCCGCAACAGATATCTCCTTCTGCTTCCTCGCGAGCTCATATGCTATCTCCTTCGTCAGAAACCGCACCTCCTTGACAGCATCCCATCCTGTATACAAATATCGAAAGCAATTATAAATCTAATCCTATCCTTTCTTGAGCATCTTGAAGGAGATCTGGGTGAATATGCTGTCCTCATCAAAATCTCCATAGATGCTCCTCAACTCCCTCATCAGATCCTTCTTCCTCTTCATCCCCTCGTTCATCACGTCCTTTTTCCCTATATCCTTCCACTGGACAAACCTCACGCCTTTTATCATCGCCAGTCCTATTTCCTCATCTCCAGCAACGACCTTCACTATCTCTCCAACCCTGTAATCCTTTATCCCGAGCCTAAGAGTCGATGTCTTCTTCCCTTT
>QMTN01000061.1 GCA_003651105.1 Thermoplasmata archaeon | reverse complement strand
TCTAGGGTCTCTTTGTCCAGAGGGAGGTTGAAATCTACCCTCAGCAAAACAGTCTTTCCCTCGAAATCAAAATCATCCAAGGTATTGAAATCCACCATGCTTTACCTCCGCTTTAATACGCCACAAGGATCTCCTTCTCTATACCAACCTCCCTTCTTCCCGTGCAGATGTAATTCAGAAGATCAACGAGCCTGCATGAGTATCCCCACTCGTTATCATACCAAGATAGAACCTTCGCCATCCTACCCTTCTCACCATTCTCTGGTATAACCATCGTGCTCAGACCATCTATTATCGCTGAATGAGGGTTTCCTATGATATCTCTGGATACGATGGGTTCCTCGGTGTACTCCATTATACCCCTGAGTTGGTTCTCAGAGGCTTCCTTCAATACATTGTTGACCTCCTCCCTACTAACATCTGTCTTCAGCAAACAGCTTATGTCTGTTACGGAGCCATCCGGAACCGGCACCCTCATTGCCATACCGTTCATCTTTCCCTCAAGCTCGGGTATGACCTTACCTATAGCCTTTGCTGCACCAGTTGTTGTCGGAACTATAGATACCGCAGCCGCTCTCGCTCTCCTCAGATCCTTGTGAGGGAAATCCAGGATTCTCTGGTCTCCGGTATAGGCATGGACGGTCGTCATGAAACCCTTCTCCACCCCGAAATTATCGTTCAGAACCTTCAAAGGGGGAGCGAGGCTGTTGGTCGTGCAGGATGCCATCGATATGATCCTGTGCTTGTCTGGATCATAGATCTCTTCATTCACGCCCAGAACGATGGTAACATCCGGATCTGGAGATGGCGCAGATATTATCACCTTCTTCGCACCCGCATCCAGATGCTTGGATGCAGCCTCCCTCTTCCTGAAAACACCGGTTGACTCTATCACTACATCTATATCTAGCTTTCCCCATTCCAGTGCTGCGGGATTTATCTTGGAGAACATCTTGATCTGCTTCCCATTCACAACGATTCCCTCATCATTAACCTCCACCGTTCCAGGAAACTTCCCATAGATGGAATCGTACTTGAAGAGGTGCGCCAGGGTCCTTGGATCTCCTAGGTCGTTGATGGCAACTATCTCGAAGTTCTTCCCATAATCCTTATGCTGAATCGCGGCTCTCAAGGTATTTCTACCTATTCTACCAAACCCATTAATCGCTACCCTTATCACTTCCCATCCACCTCCTAACATCCATAACAAACTTTCTATATAAGCTTTCCGATAAGGTAAGTGTCTCTTGCAGATGAGATCTCGACATCCACAAAATCTCCAAGTCTGACCTCCTCTTTCAGCACAACAGGTTTATAGTTCGAGGTTCTGGCAATGTAGGTGTCTCCCTTCCCCCTCTCTATAACAAGCGCCCTGAACCTTCTGCCAACGTATCTCTCGTTCCTCTCCCTTGATATCTCCCTGCATAGCTTGGTAAGGTATTTCGATCTTTCCTTTGCCACATCCGTTGGTACCCTTTCATCAAACAGCCTCGCCTTTGTTAGGGGTCTCGGAGAGAACCTGGTTATGTTTGTTATATCTGGCTTAACTCTCTTGAGCAACTCAACGGTATTCTTGAACCTCTCATCACTCTCTCCGGGGAAAGCAACTATTACATCTGTTGATATGGTTATATCTGGATATTCGGACCTGAACCTCTCCACCATCTCCACGAATTCCTCGGCGGTGTAGCCTCTGTTCATCATCCTGAGGATATCATCATCACCTGATTGGACTGGCAGGTGAAGGAATTTGTAAACCTTATCGAATCTGTAAAGGGAGACTATCTCTTCAAGCCTCTTCTTCACGCTGGAAGGGTTCATCATGCCCAATCTGATCATGAAATCCCCCTCTATCGAGTTCAATCCCTTCAGGAGATCTTGGAGCTTCCAGCCCCTATCCAGACCATAGGATCCGAGATCCTGGGATGTGAGCTGGATCTCTTTTGCTCCCTCCTTTAGAGCGCGCCTGGCTGTTGAGATGATCTCATCTATCGGATAGCTTCTCAGCCTTCCCCTCGCCTTGGACGTTATACAATAAGAGCATGAGAAGTTGCATCCCTCTGATACCGCTATCGGTGCCCTCAGATCATCAAAGCACCTTGGTAGGGATGTTTTTGAGACCCTTGACTCTCTCAGCTCCCTTCCAAGGATGAGATCATAAACCTGATCGATCTTGTCCGGAGGGAGAATCCTTGATTCGGGAGCAACCTTCTTGATAAGATCTTCCTGCACGCTGGCCATGCATCCCGAGACAATCAGGGATCTAGATACTTTGCTGAGTTTTCTTATCCTGCTCAACATTCTCTGCTCAGTTGTTCCTATAACCGTGCACGTCAGAATTATCGATACATCTGCTGAAGCAGGATCCTCAACCTGCCTAAACCCTTTCGATTTCAGGATACCCTTTATTATGCTTTCGTCACTCCTATTTGCTGTGCATCCGTAGGTTTCTATGTAGAACCTCATACCGCCTTCAGGGCTTCCTCAAGCCTATTTACAACAAAATCTCTGCCGAGCATTGCCAGGAAATAACCCAATCTCGGCCCATGATCCTTGTTGAGAAGGATTTGGTACATGGTTCTGAATCCCGTCTTTGGATCTATCCCTGCTCTACTAGATGCTTCGTATACGCCCTCATGCAGGCTCTCTGCGTTCCAGTCAACGGATTTTACTATGTTTAGGTATTCCTTCAGGAAATCCTTCTGTTCATCCCGCAGGTCAACATCTGGCAAACTATCCTGAAGACGGAACTTTATCTTATCTGGAGCGAATCTCTCGAGCCAGTATGTAACGTGCTCGATCCTTCTCCTCAATCTCTCCTCATCCTCCCCATCCAGATGTTCCCCTATCTGTCCGGTTCTTCTCAATATCTCTAAGATACCATTCCAGTCCTTGGTTATCTGCACTATAGTTGCTAGATGACGATACGGGATCTGTAAGGGGAGTTTCTTAGGTACCTTGTATGGCTGGGATAGCTCGTATATCCTCTTGAGATCCTTCATCCCCCTCTTCTCTTCCTCGACACCAAAGTAAACCCTCTCCTCCTCATCATACTCATCAACGAGATCGAGTAAACCAAGGCCTGGATCAAAATCTATGTGCTTTGAGGGTTTGTTCTTCATTATCAAAAATCTCAGAACCTCGGGAGGTGTCATCTTGAGCATCTCCTCGGCGCTTATTGCCGTGCCTTTGGAGCTGTGCATGGCACCCTTACCCTTCAGCTGGATGAACTCGTAAACGATGTGATGGGGTGGAGGATATCCAAATATCTTTTCCGATATCACCTTTCCGGTATCCCATGAGCTACCCGCTGCTGCGTGATCCTTTCCAAAGGGCTCAAAGGTAACTTTCAGCATCTTCCATCTTGCAGGCCAGTCCACACGCCAGGGTAGCTTTCCAACACCTCCCTTTCTAATATCCACCTCTCCCTCATATCCACACCTGCATCTGTACTCTATGGTTGGATACTCGTACAGCAGGGGCTGGGTGGTTGTTAACCTCTTGCAGTTCTCGCAGATGATATTGAATGGTAGCCAGTTCTTTGGTAAATCCCTCTTTGAGATATCCTCTATGATCCTTTTTATCTCGTCGCTTTTCTCGAGAGCCAACTGGATAAACTCGTTGTACCTTCCTTCCTTGTATAACTTAGATGCCCGATACACCTCTGGATTGATTCCCAATTCCTTTAGTGAGTCGAGGAAGCTCTCAAGGAAGTGATCAGCATAGCTACCATGGGATCCGCATGGGCATGGTATCTCTGATAATGGCATGCCCACGTATCTTTCATATTCTCTTGGAAGGAAGGGATAGACCTTTCTAAGCTGATCGAAGTCATCTGCAATATAGATAAGCTTGGCAGATAACCCTCTATCTATAGCTGCCCTGTAAATAGCATCCGCAGTCAAAACCTCCCTCATGTTTCCTATGTGAATAGGTCCCGATGGGGTTATACCAGTGGCTATCACATGCTCCCTGTCTTCTTCGAGCTCGTTTGCCAGAACATCCGCCCAGTGCATGCGATCTCCCTATATAACCCTCGTCCTTATCAGGGCTCTGAGTGGAACACCATCGACATCGTTCTGTGCCCTCTTGTTAACCAAGGTTACGCATAGAACCGGTTTACCTCCCTCTTTCTTGATTGCAGTTATA
>QMTN01000060.1 GCA_003651105.1 Thermoplasmata archaeon | reverse complement strand
GCTTCCTCTGTATTGTTCTTCAGTACGTCAATTTCATATAATAAACTTTCTATAAATTTCTCATCATTAATTGACTTAAGGTTTATCTTGACGTTCAGGATCGCTGATTCCAATCCTGCTTTTGCCATTATCGCTGCCACACCCACATCGGTTATAGAATTTTTATTTCCCTTTTCCGCGACCTCCTTGCAGAGCTCTATCATCTCCGCACACATTCTTGCTGTTTCGAGGGGAACGAGCGCAGCACCTTTCAGCGCATCCTGAATCTTCTCCTTTCTGATCCTCTTCTCCTCATCCGTCTCCTTTGGAAGCTTGAGGGCTTCCATCACCTTGTTGAAAGCCTCGGTATCCCTATCTATGAGGTCCATGAATCTCCTCTTCATATCCTCGACCCTGTCCAATAACCTCTCCATATCGTGCTCAACATCCTTGTATTTTTCCTTTCCTATGGTTAGATTGCACACCATTGAGGATAGAGCTGAAGAAAGGGCTCCGGCGAGGGCGGCGACGCTTCCTCCACCTGGTGCAGGGCTATCTGAGGAGAGCTCATCCACAAAATCTCTAAGCCTCATATCCACGAGCTTCATTCCATCACCTCTAGCAATCTTTTCTCGAGGACTTGGTCTATCGAGAAATTCTCGAGCCTCAGGTAGTGATCCGCAACCATGACCAGAGCTTCAAGGGGAACAAGACCTACAATCTCGCTACCCACTATTGGAACGCCATATCTTTCCGCCTCGCTCTTTATCGTTTCGAATACCCTGAAAATGGGTGTCTTCTGGTAGTTCGTCAGGTTCATGGAAACCTGAACTATTCCCCTTTCCTTGATCTCGAATCCCATAGCCTTTACGTACCTGTAACCTCCCGAACTGTGCCTGACGGCTCTCGCTATCTTTTTCGCTATCTCTATATCTGATGTTCCCAGGTTCACGTTGAAGGCGATGAGGAAGAACCTAGCACCCACTGCTGTTGCTCCAGCTGTTGGATGTATCCTGTTTGGTCCGTAGTCTGGCACCCTATCCGGATCCTTTCCAATAGCTTCCTTCAATCCCTCGAACTCTCCCCTTCTTACATCAGCAAGATTCTTCCTATCTGGTCTGGTTGCTGCCTCTTCATACATGAAACACGGTACTCCCGTTTTCTCTGAGAATTCCTTTGCAAACTCGTGTGCAAGCTTTACGCACTCCTCCATGGTAACATTGTAGACGGGTATAAATGGAACAACATCGATAGCTCCCATCCTGGGATGCTCTCCCTTGTGCTTGTTCATATCAATGAGCTCCACACACTTTATAGCAAGATCTAAAGCTGCAGATTTGACAGCCTGGGGTTCCCCTATGAATGTGACATCTGTTCTGTTGTGGTCCGGATCTGAAGAATAATCCAGCAGCTTGACGTCTTTCCTTTTCCTCACTTGGTCGACTATCTCTTCTATCACTTCCTTTCTCCTACCTTCACTGAAGTTGGGTACACACTCGACGATCTTCATCTTCTCCCCCGAAACCTTAATCTAAAACCATATTTTAATGGTTTGGGAATGAAGAAGGTTGATCTCCTCATAAAGGATGCAAACGAGATCGTTACCTTGAAGGGGCCAAAGAGGGCGAGAAAGGGCAAGGAGATGCTGGATATAGGGTTGGTGAAACGTGGTTTTGTGGCAATAGATGGAGGTAGGATCATCGACGTTGGCGAGGATAAGCCAGGTTACGAGGCCGAGGAGGTGATATCAGCGAAAGGAAAGATCGTGCTTCCCGGCTTCGTTGATCCCCACACCCACCTGGTTTTTTCCGGTTACAGAGAATTTGAGTTGGATCTCAAGATAAGGGGTTACACCTATCAGGAGATAGCTGAGAGAGGGGGAGGCATAAATTATACCGTTAAACTTACCAGGTCAGCCAGCAGGGAGAGGCTCGTTGAAGAAGCTGGTGAGAGGATAAAGAACATGATATCTCATGGAACCACGACTTGTGAGGCGAAGAGTGGGTATGGTCTGAGTCTGGATGATGAGATAAAGATACTGGAGGTGAACAGGATCCTGGCGGATAAATATCCCGTGGATATAGTTTCTACATTCCTCGGTGCGCATGCCATCCCGGAGGAATATGCTGATAGTAGAGAAGAGTATCTCGACCTGGTTGTAAATGAAATGATTCCGGAGATATCTAGGAGGGGTCTCGCTAGATTCTGCGATGTTTTCTGTGAGAAGGGATACTTTGACTTGAAAGAGGCTGAGAAGATTCTCACGGCTGGCAAGAAGCATGGTCTATTGCCAAAGATCCATGCGGATGAGTTTAACAACCTGGGTTGCGTAAGTCTGGCTTGCAAGCTTGGATGCATATCCGCCGATCATCTCCTGAAGATCTCGGATGAGGAGATTCCCATCTTGTCAAGGTCTCGGACCATAGCGGTGCTCCTTCCTGCTACAGTATTCTCCCTGATGGGTAAGGATTTTGCTCCAGCGAGAAAACTCATAGATTCTGGATGCGCGGTTGCTTTAGGCACAGATCTAAATCCAAACTGTTACACAGAGAACATGCAGTTTGTGATCCAGCTGGCTTGTTTTTACATGAGGATGAGGGTAGAAGAGGCTTTGGTTGCATCAACCGTGAACTCGGCATACTCCATAGGGGTTGGAAATGAGGTTGGTAGTATAGAGGTTGGAAAGAAGGCAGACATCCAGATTATGGATGTTCCATCTTACAAGTTCATCCCATACCATTTTGGCGTGAATCTCGTTGATACCGTTATAAAATCTGGGAAGGTGATCTACAGCAGGAGCTAATCCTTTTCAGAGAGGATTTGACAGATTACGTGGTAAAGGGTTTTCTCATGATCCTTCAGCTCGGGATGCTCTTCAAGGAGATGATTCAGAAGGCTTCTCACCGTGACCTTGCTCCTTGCCTTTCCCATAGCCCTCCTGACCTTTCTCTCCATATCCCTGTACTTCAGGTGTTCCAGCGCCCTCTCGTGTATCTCCTCCAATGTTACCAGTATCTCCATCAGAGAGAATACGAGCAGGATCATCACGGGAATAATGACATAGATATCTCTGAGGTAGATGGCGTGGATGAAGAGGTAGAGATCGAGTAAAAGGATGAAGAATGGCAGAATAAGAAGGATCCTCTCGGTGGTTGTTGATTCTGTTATCTCCTTGAGCCTATTTCTGATCCTTCTGAACCTTACCATCCATCCGGTAGATGAGAGGGGAATATATAACGATTTTGTCAAGGTGTTGCCTTTTGAGCTAACCTGGCGACGGATTCAGGTGAGGCTTGCAAGGTGTTTTATCCTTTTCAACATATTGGGATGGGAGCTGAGCAGTTCCATTATCCTATCTTCGAGACTGAGCTTTATCCTCTTCTCTTTCAGTACCTTGAGTTCATCCTCATCGATGGTTCCACTCATATCCAGATCTATCTGCCTCAGCTCCCTTATCTCATCGCGTGCTCTGGATACATCGTTCAGGAAGAAGGCTTTCAGACCCGCCGCCTGCCTTATCGTGTGCTCATCCGCCTTTGCGTTACCATAAACGAGCTTGTACAGAGCTGTAGCCAGTTTTGATGGATGATTTCCAAGCCTTACGCTACCTAGGTCTGCATAATACTCTCTTATTCTGGAGCCGTACATTACCAGCAAACTCGTGACAAAGTACATCAGTAAAGCAATTATACCAACAGCCATCTCTATGCCAGCCTCTCTTCTGTCTCTGGAGAACATGCCACCCCACAGGAAAGAGATGTAGAGCATGTAGCAGATCATGGGTATGACGCTGAGCAAGGTTATAATAGCGACATCCCTGTGCTTGATGTGAGAGATTTCATGACCGAGTACAGCTTTTAGTTCGTCATCATCGAGTAGTTCAAGTATGCCTTTAGTGACGCACACCCTTGCGTCTCTCTTGCTCCTTCCGAAGGCGAAGGCGTTCGGTATCTTTAACTCCGATATTCCCACCCTTGGTTTGGGTATGCCTGCTTCTCTGGAAAGCTCCTCCACCATCCTGTGCAGTTTTGGATTCTCTCTCTCGCTGACATATCTTACCTTCATGCTCATCTCAACGAGCTTAGGTCCGGATAGATACGGGATGATGATGAGCAGGAAGGCAAGAGCCAACAGGTAGATATAGAATACATAGCTTCTTGCTCCGATTACGTAACCTATTAATGCCAAGATACCATAGAGT
>QMTN01000059.1 GCA_003651105.1 Thermoplasmata archaeon | reverse complement strand
TCGATCGGTCTATCAAGGTTCATCATAGCCCTTATCTCTGTCAAAACCAAGATGCCGAGTTTATCCAGATTGTATCCCCCTTCAAGGGAACATATCAATCTCCTCTGCACCGATCTCAGCAAATCTATCATCTGGTAGAATGTATCGATATCCAGCCTCAATCCCCCAAGCGGATCCTGATAATGGGAATCGAAGCCCGCGGATACGATGATCAAGTCGGGCTTGAACCTTTCGGCTATTGGTATGAATACTTCCCTCATCGCCTCGATCACCGTATCCCTCCCGGCGCCCCTTGGCAAAGGCAGATTTATGGTATACCCCTCGCCATCTCCCCTGCCAACCTCATCGATATCTCCTGTCCCCGGATAGTGGGGAGAAAGGTGAAAAGATTGGTACATGACCCTTGGATCCTCGTAGAATATATCCTGCGTACCGTTTCCATGATGGACATCGTGATCGAAAATGAGGATTTTCTTTTTCTTCTTCGCCAGGAGATGGGCGGTTATGGCTACGTTATTGAAGAGACAGAAGCCCATCGATCTATTTCTGGTGGCATGATGACCAGGTGGTCTCACGAGGGCAAAACCGGTTTCATCCTCTCCAGATAATATGGTTTCAGCGAGATCCAAAACAGCTCCGACCGCAAGCCTCGCTATCTCATAAGAACCTATGCAGACATAGGTATCTAGATCTATCCATCCGGTGGTCTCGCTCAGCTCCTTGACCTTGTTAACCATCTCCTCAGAATGGACCTCGAGGATGATATCTTCATCACAGGGTTTCGGTTCAACCAGTTTGACCTCTTTCATTATACTAGATCTCTTCAAAACCCTCATTATCGATACCAATCTCTCCGAGTTCTCTGGATGGTTGATATTATCATGCTCAAGATATTTATCCGTGTAAGCTATGAGGGTCATGGTGGAAAATCTGTTTGATATATTTAAGTAGTTGTTATCGTTTTTGGAATCTGGAATGGGGGAAACCCTGTTAGGTATCTCATCGGAGTATCTCTACATTCACGGGAAGGAGCCGAAGCCAGTGGAAGATCTCCATTCCCCCCATTTCCTGGTCTTCTCTGAGAACGATAACATAGAAAAGGATAGAAAGAGGCTCATAGAGCTTTGGAAGAGCTCTGATGCAACGCCTCTCAGGCATATAAAGGATATCGGAGAGATAGAGACCTACAGGAGTTTCTGGGATTTCAAGAGGAAGATAAAGGCATTCAGGGTCTATATCGATAGATCTTTCCTCGTTCCCGAGGTGAGCGATTACCTGTTCTTCAACCTCGGCTTCTTCACGGCGGAGCACGATATACCATACCACCAGAGGGCTTTGATCGACCTTGCAGTTAAGGATAAGGTATGGATCCTCGATACCGAAGGAGCCAGGAAGGATCTGAGGATACTGGTCTATGATATAGAGACGACCGAGTTCGAGGAGGGGAGGACGGATCTACCCATAGATATACTTGGCTATTCATCCTTCCAGGTATCCATAGAATCCGAGAAGAATCTGGATGAGGAGGAGTTCTATTTCGAGATAAAGGATATGCCATCGAGCTGGGAGGATTGCGAGGTCGTACAGCTTATCTCTAGAAATGAGGATGAGGAGATAGAGAATCTATTGAGATTCTGTGAGATCATCGAAAGGCATGATATAATATCTGGTCACAACATAGTTGGCTTCGATAACAGACAGATCCACGGGAGGATAGAAAGGTTACTCAAGGAGAGGGGTGAGAGCCTCTCCAGATCCCAGATAGATGCCTTCAACAGGTTCCTCAACCTTTATTCGAGAAAGGATAAATCCTTCCACTTCGGGGTTGGCTCAGAGATAATAAACCTCTACCCATCAACCTTCGACACCTACCTGGGTGTGAGGAAGTTCTATCCCCATCTAGATGATTTCAGCCTGAAATCGGTCGCCCTCTTCCTCGATATAAGGATAAAGGATAGAATCTACCTGATGCCAAACCAGATAAGGATAGATGAGAGAACCTTGAAGTACAATGAGCAGGACGTGAAGGAGCAGGCTGGGGTGACGATCAATTTACTTGAGCAAGCCCTACCTTTGGCATTCACAACCTGCATGAGCTTCGACATGCTCCTCGAGAGCGGAGCTGTGAACATGTGGGATCACATGGCGATGATAAGGGCAACCAAGCTCAAGAAGATCATACCACCTCTCGTCAAGGCACTCCATGTATCGGAAAACATCCTGAAATTCTTCCCAAAGATCAAGGATAGGAAAGAGATAGCCAGGATGGGAAGAGAAAAGAGGGGACAGCTCCCGAAGGATCTGATAAGGGTTATCAAGTATGGATCAGAGATGCCGGAATGGGTTGAGTATCCGGAGGTTATCTTCAACCCATCCGCAAGAGATAAAGATGAGATCCTCAACTACCATATACCTGGTGGTATGACCATCAAGCCAGACAAGGATGCGAGATCCCATTTCATACCCTGGTACTATGTTGTGGTTGCAGATGTATCTGCGATGTATCCAACCATCCTAAAAGCCATGAATCTTGGAGCGGATGTGGTCAGGCTTGCCAGAAAGGATGAGATACCGGATTACTGGATATGGATGAAGAAGGTTCCGAGAGAGTTCTTGGAGAGAAGGAAGGTGATGTGGAAGGAAGTGGATCCTTCGGATTCCTTCGCCGACTCTGGATATATGATCGGTATAAGGATAGATGAGGAGCAGGGCGTGGTCAACAGGGCTATGAGCGGGATAATGAACGTGATCTACAAGATAAAGGAGGAGTTGAAGAGGGAACAGGATCCGGAGAAGAAGAGGAGGCTCAAGATGATCTATCAGAGCTGGAAGGGAGCGAGGAATGCGGGAACCCATGGAATACTATCAGCCCCCACCGTAGCAGGCAGGCAGTTCAACATATGGGGTGCTGCAGCCATAACAACCAGGGGTCAGGAGATACTTTTCGATACCCTGAAGAGATTGAAGGAGAAGGGTATAAGGATAGTTTATGGTGATACGGATGGTATCTATCTAGCATGCTCCAGATCCATGGGAAGCGTTCCGAATCTGGCGAGGGCTCTCGGTCTTGAGATGGAGAAGGAAGAGGATCACTGGATTACCAAACCCGAGATAGTGTACTCTGCGATAAGAGAATGCTCCGAGCTCTGGAAGAAGAAGCTCAGATACCAAGGTTTTGAGCTCGAGGCGGAGAAGCACGATGCCATGATCTTTGTCAAGCACAAGAACTACCTCATCTTTGATGGGAGCGATGGGAAGGTCGAGATGATAACCAAGGGGAACAACTTCAGGGGATCCGACAAGGCGAACATCGCAAGGAAGGTTCTGGAAAGGATAATGATAGAGGTTCTCAAGGAAAACAGTTCGTGGAGGGATGAGGAGGAAGCAAGGAGGAGGTTGAGGGAATCCATAAAGAAGAAGACGAGGGAGATCGTCGGCAAGATAGATCTATCGAACGTGGATATAGATGATCTAACCCTTGTTCAATCGGTGCAACCCTCGAAGAGATATCAGCTTAACAAGGATGGTAGCATGTCCAGCTACGGAAGAAGGGCAAAGGCTCTCGAGAACCTGCTTGGAGAGAAGATAAAAACGAGGGTCAAGTTCAAGTTTGTTGTAACCAAGAGACCTCTCCCAGGCATACCCAACCCATCGAAGAGCGGTGTTAAACCTATAGATTACATGTATCCGATTGAGCTGATAAAGGATCTGAACGAGATAGATTTGGATTGGTACAAGGACATGATCCAGAACTTCGTGAAAGGTGCATTTGGCTTGACAGATCTCACTGCAGAGAGACAGAGAGGACTGGATGCATGGATGTGAGCGAGATCAAGAGGATCCTGAGAAGAATAGATGGGAAAGGCTACAAGTTTTACCGGGAAATCCTCGGTGAGTACAGGTTTGAGGATTTCAAGCTCTGCATAGATAGGGTGCAGAGCGATCCTTTTGCATCTCCATCTGAATGCAGGATAGAGATGGATAACCGTTTTCCAGAAGAGTTTTACAGCAATAGATCGAGGATCAACGCTTTTGAGGATTTTCTGACTAGGAAGTTCCACGATGTATCGAGGAAGTTCAGCAGAAAGCTCGGGAGCGGTAACAGCGGTCTGATAACCATCCTGAGACCTTCCCAGCAGGTCATCAGAAGGAGCTGTTTGAGGGTATCTGACAAGATAGAGGTAATTTTCCATCTCGGTTTACCGGCGAGGGGAAGGAGGATTCTTGGAAAAGAGGCGGAGAGGATGATCCTCGTCAAGATACCAAGGATAGTTCGGGAAAGTCTCGTCTACAGAGAGGAGGAGCACGATAGGATTAGGAAACATGTGGAGGTGTGTGAGGATGCG
>QMTN01000058.1 GCA_003651105.1 Thermoplasmata archaeon | reverse complement strand
ATTTTCGGCGAACCTGATCGCTATCTCTCTTCCTATTCCTCTGGATGCTCCCGTTATCAGGGCATTCTTCCCCTCGAGCATGTCGATAAATAGGGTTAAAGATTTAAATGATGACTCCATTCCATCTTGCCCAAGAGTGATAAGGATGAGATCCCTCTACCATCACCTGGCTGAACAGTGGAAGAGACCAGATAGGAGCTTCACATCTCCTTACAAGCAGAGGCTCATCCAGTGGAGGAAAGAGGAGAGCATAGTCAGGGTTGAGAAGCCGTTGAGGCTTGATAGGGCAAGAGCCCTTGGATACAAGGCGAAGCAGGGCTTCGTGATTGTCAGGGTGAGGGTGAGGAGGGGAGGGAGAAGGAAGCCAGCCATAAGGGGAGGGAGGAAGCCCTCGAAGATGGGTCTCGTAAAGATAACGCCCGGCAAGAGCTTGCAGAGGATAGCTGAGGAGAGGGCTGCGAGGAAGTATCCAAATCTGGAGGTTTTAAACTCTTACTGGGTTGGAGAGGATGGGAGCTACAAGTACTTCGAGGTCATCCTAGTTGATCCAAACCATCCGGTCATAAAGAATGATCCGAAGATAAACTGGATATGCAATCCGGCAAACAGGGGAAGGGCATTTAGAGGTTTGACTTCTGCTGGTAAGAAGGGAAGGGGTCTGAGGAACAAGGGCAAGGGTGCCGAGAAGGTGAGACCGAGCCTGAGAGCTCATGGGAGGAGAGGGAAGTAGTCATCTCACTATCATGACTGGCTTGTGAGCATGGATCACGACCTTTTCAGCTACGCTACCCAGAGTATCAGGTCCTATCTCGCTCTGACCCTTCCTGCCAAGTATTATGAGATCACAATCGAGCTTATTTGATATCTCTATTATCTTCTCAGCTGGTTTTCCTTCTTCGATCATTCCCCTTATCCTGAATCCTCTTTCTCCTATCTCCTCCAGCTTCCTGTTCAGCATCTCCTCAGCCCTTTCCATCATCACCGTATGCGCATCCCTATCCACAAAGCTCTTCCCCTCCCTGCTCGGGATCACCGCGAGAATGATGAGCTCACCATCCTCATCGACAAGGCTCAGGGCTCTGGCTAATGCCTTTTCAGATCCCTCAGAGCCATCATACCCGACGAGAACCCTTCTCATAACTTCCTTTTCCTATACCATATGGTCCCCATCTTCGTATCTTCTACCTCCAAACCCAACCTCCTTAAATCTTCTCTTATAGAGTCTGCCTTTACCCAATCCCTCTCCCTTCTCGCAGAATCTCTCAACTCTATCAAGGCATCTATACCTTCCTCTGGAGAGCGGATCCTTTTTTCAATCCCGTACTTCTCCAGTAACCCAACCACTTCATCCATATCGATCTCCTCTTCCTTCACATCCTGGAGGAGAGTGAGGACGTTGCACAGCTTCAGGAGGGTTTCCCTGGCCAGTTTGGATGGTCTCGATGCTATCCCCGATACCTTGATCTTGTTGTTCAGCCTATCTATGAACCTGAAGATAGCTTTGAGAGCCATCGGGGTGTTGAAATCATCGTCCATGGCTTCCTCGAATTCCTTCTTTAATTCCTCGACGAGAGAATTCACTTCCTCATCTTCTTCCTCTCCTCCCTTCCTCTCGAAGTATCCCAGGATATCGTAGATGCGATAGATCTTCTCCAGAGATCTCCTCGCGTGCTCGATAGCCTCTTCTGTAAAGTTTGGAGGGGATCGATAATGCGTGCTCGCGAAGAAGAACCTTATCGCTTCCGGATTATATTTCTTGATAGCTTCCCTCACCGATATGATGTTTCCCAGGGATTTCGACATCTTCTCTCCCCTTATCTTCAGGAGACCGGTGTGTAGCCAGTATCTTGCGAATCCCTTGCCATAAGCAGCTTCAGCCTGCGCTATCTCGTTCTCATGATGGGGAAAGATCAGATCCCTTCCACCACCATGGATGTCAAATGGTACACCCAGATACTTTATGCTCATGGCAGAGCACTCTATATGCCATCCGGGTCTGCCCTCACCCCATGGGCTCTTCCACTTTGGTTCGTCAGGTTTTGCAGACTTCCAGAGAGCAAAATCCAGTGGGTTTCTCTTCTTCTCGCTGGGCTCGATCCTTGCGCCCGCCTTCATATCCTCTATCCTCTGCTTCGAAAGCTTTCCATAATCTGCGAACCTATCAACTGAGAAGTAGACGTCTCCATCCGATACGTATCCATAGCCGTTCTCTATGATCTTCTGGATCATCTCGATCATATCATCTATGTGTTCCGATGCCTTCGGATAGATATCCGCCTCCCTTATACCTAGTGCAGAGAGGTCTGAAAGGCATCTTTCCGTGTAGTATCTGGAATATTCCAGGGGATCCATACCCTTCTCTCTCGCAGACCTTATGATCTTGTCATCCACATCGGTTATGTTCTGGACATAGGTAACCTTGTATCCCTTGTATTCCAGATATCTCCTTATTATATCGAAGGCTATGTAGGTTCTGGCATGACCAAGATGAGCATCCGAATAAACCGTCATCCCGCACACGTACATCTTCACCTTACCTTCTTCAACGGGAACGAAATCCTCCTTCTTTCCGGATAACGTGTTGTAGATCCTGAGACCCATCAATAATCATAACTGGAAAGATATTTAAAACTGTTAACGTAATCCTCTCTATGGGCATTTTATTATACTTAAAGACAGATATTATAGGTGAACAAAGATGATCAGGCTCGTATCAAGGGCTGTACAGAGACATCCATGGGTAATTCTCTGCATAACTCTAGTAATGACCATCTTCTTTTCCTTCCTCCTCCCGTCAATAGAGATGAAAACGGAGATAGAGGACTTCATGCCGGATGATGAGCTAGTGAAAGCCAGTTTCAGGTGTCTAAGATACTTTGGAGGGGCAAAAGAGATGGTCCTTGTGAGGATTGAGAGGGAGGGAGGAGGGAGCATCCTCTCGCCTCGCATCGTAAGGGAAATGCACCTCGTCGAGAGCGAGATCAGGAAGATTTCAGAGGTGAACCAATCCATCGGATTCTCCACCTTCATAAACCAGGCATGCCTGATGGAGTTTGGAAAGGATCTCTCGAGATGCGATGATGAGGAGATAGATACAGCTATGGCTGATCTGCTCAAGAAATGGAACCAGAGCATCGTACTGCTATCATCGAGAGGGGAGAGAGATGACCTGGAGATAGAGAACTGCAGGATATCTTACAACGAGACCCATCTCAAGATAATGATGAAGGTTCACGGGTTATCGAGATTGAGATCCATCATGAGGAAGATGAGGACAAACTGCTTCGAGTGGTATATCGATTTTAGGAACAAGATCCTTCCTTCAAAGGAGCTTGATATAGATTACAGGATCTCAGCCCGTATCGAGCCAAGATACGAGTTCTGGGAACTTGGTAGAGGGGTATTCAGGAACGTGAGAGAACTCCTCTCCCATGCAAGGAATAGGGAATTTGGGGATTTCAGGAAGGATGTCTACCTGTGGATCGGCTTACCAAACCAGAGCTTCTCCTATCCAGTTCGCCTGGAAAATGCAAACCTCGATATCGATGGAAACGAGATAACTATATCCATACCAAGGGATGAGCTGAGCAGGTTCGGTATAGGTCTTCGTATCTATTCCTTTTACCTACCAGCTAAGCTGAGCGATTTCAGGATCGGAACCAGATGTTACCGGGGTTTGTTTTACATGCCATGGGGCAGGCTGGCCGTGAACTCTTCTTTCCTCATTGATAAGATGCGAAGGATGAACGAGAGACCAATAATCGGAAAGATCCAGGATAAGATCCTGGAGGAGTTCATCGGGATGAGATGGGAGGATATCGAAAGGGCTTTGGAGGAAACCAAAGGTATCTACGAGCTACCTAGAAGTTTCTCCCTGAAGGACGTGGAGGGGTTTTGGAGGAAGATAGATGAGGTGGAGGAAAAGAACAAGATCCTCTTCCTGAAGCCCCCGCTCTTTGATGAGCTCAGGAATGATATCCTCGGTCTCATTTCTGAAGATAGGAGATCGAGTTTGATCGTGGTATGGCTGGATAGACCAGAGGGTTATAAAGAGGATCTTGAACTCAACGGAAAGATTCTCAAGGGATTGAAGAGGTTAGATGAGAGATGCCAGCATCTCAAGATAGATGCAACCGGAGATGGCATCGTAACCCTGCATGTCCATGAAGCTACATGGAGAGCCAGGAAGATCATAGAGCCCCTCATCTTCCTGATTATCCTACTCATCCTTCTGGTCTCGTTCAGAAGGTTCTCCTACATAATTCTTCCGATGGTATCCCTGGTGGTATCCCTGATATGGACCTTCGGAACCATGGTTCTGTTTGGAATAGCTTTCAACACCATCATGGTAGCGGTTATCCCCCT
>QMTN01000057.1 GCA_003651105.1 Thermoplasmata archaeon | reverse complement strand
GAGTTAGCAACCGGTGTGAGCGTTTACGCCGTAGAGGGGCATGTTGACAGCAGTAGCTCCAAGATAGATAAGCTCGCGATAATTGTTGTTGCAAGAGCTGGATCCACGCCCATAGATCTGAGCACCACCGTTCTTCAGCTCTCGAACTCTACCGTGAAATGCATACTCTCCTACGATTCCAACAACTTCCAGTCCTCACCTGCTGCTACCGGTTTGTTCAACACATCCGCCTTCAGCCTAGCTGCCGACAAGTTCGGTGTAATAGTCCTGAATGACCCAGATGGATCGTGTAAGAGCGGTAGCACACCCGTGATAAACAAGGGAGATAAGGTGGCATTGACAGTGAATGTAACCGCAGCATTCAATGGCCTGCCAACCAGAACCTATGTATGGGGAACGGTGATGCCAGAGCAGGGCGCACCAGGTATAATATCCTTCACAACGCCTGCAAGCTACGTTTACAGCGTTTACCAGCTACAGTAAAAATAAAACCTCTCTCCAATATTTTTTTATTTTATTAATCGTTATCGATTTTTGAGTTAGGAGGTGGAAGGGACTCCATAATGAGACCAGTTAATCTAAGGATTAATTCTGGTGCAATTGGAATAGGTGCACTGATCATATTTATAGCCATGATACTCGTTGCTGGGATAACCGCATCGGTAATCATTCAGACCATGAATCAGATGCAGAACAGGGCAATGGAGACCGGTAGAGAGACCATCAGGGATATCTCTGCTGGCATAGAGGTTAGGCAGGTTTCTGGGTATGTGGTTGATGGAAAGATAGATCAGCTCGCCATCTACATAGCACCGATCGCTGGTTCTGAGAGCATAGACCTTTCTTATACGGTTATCAAGATATCCAACGGAAGGAAGGAGGTTTTCCTCTCCTATGATGATGATATGTTCAGCGATGGGATAACGAATGGTTTGTTTCAGACCCTCAACTCCAGCAACCTTACCTCCTCGACGTATGGCATCATAGTGATCAGGGATTCGGATGATTCCTGTTCTGCAAGGTATCCAGTTATAGATGATGGCGATCTGGTGGTTCTGATGGTAAACACCACGGAGTGCTTCTCCGGTATCTCTCCAAGGACCGAGGTGAGGGGAAGTGTCGTACCGGAGTTTGGGGTGAGCGGTATCATTAGCTTCGTTACCCCTCCCGCGCTGATAGATCAAATAGTTGAGCTACAACCTTAGATGTAACCTCCTAAGAACGTTTGAACAACGAAGCTGGTTATACTGCATATCCATACCATCGGTACAAAGTACAGGAATGTTATCAGGAAATGGCTTCCCCTTAGTTCCTTTATCGTCAGGGATAGGAGGAATGAATGGACGATCAGAACCAAAAAGACAACCAGAAATATATTTGAGTACACCTGTGGAGGAACCGTCGTGAGTATGGCTCCTATGTTTATCTGCTGGATATTCTCAAAGGGCTGACCCGCTTCAAGCCATATCTGGTTAAGGCGCTGTGCTATCACCAGAGAGACGTAGATGGATAGGGCTATACCGAAGGTTATACCCAGAAAGAGAGAAATGGTTGATTTGATTATCGCGTGCTTCTTCAGTCTCAGGTCCCTCATCTTCCTCACATTCTCTGTTATCATCCTGGCAACATCCCTTGGATTTGCAGCAGCATAGGTTGCCTCTCTGAACATCTCGCTTCCCCTCTGGATATAGTTGCTACAAGTATCTACTCCAAACCATTCCCATGCGGAATCGTCATCTATCCTCGTACAAAGCCTTTTGTAGAGATTCCTTATGTGAGGCGTTAATATACCGTAATCCTTTTCACTTAGATAACCCACGGACTCGTTGATCTTCCCTCCCCTCATCGCAGAGATAGATCCAAGGGCGGGTAGAAAGCCGAGAAAGTTCCTCTCCCTCCTTGCGATATCCTGCTCCTCCAAGAAAGTTCTGATTCCTGGCAGGGCAAGAGGGGTGAGGGATATGGATACCAAGATCTCAAGAGGCAGGGGATCCAGTAGATGGGTAGATACCTTGACGAAGAAGATCGCAACACCTATGAAAGTGCATGCAATCAAGGATGCAAAGAACAACCTGTACAGCCTTTTCTCGGTCTCGCTCTTCTCTCCGGTTTGGGGCCATATCTCATCAGCAGGTATCATGGATCTCAGCAAATAGAGAAGTAAACCCTCGGTTATTATCAATGCGAGCGACGAACCATAAACAAAGGTATTCATATCCTTCATCCCAGTTATCATCGGCATAACCAGACCAAAGGACATCACGAAAACTATTGATATCAGTAAGCTCACGTACACCTCGTTCAGTATGGTTAGATTCTCGTTTGCAGACTCATACATGGTTTTGTACTCCTCCATCACCGCTCCCTGCTCCTGCTCTATGAATTCCCTGTGACTAACTCCGCTTATCAAGCTCTGAGAGAATCTGTCCAAGAAATCCTTGAGGATCTTGCTGGGCGTTCTATCCGATACGAACTTGAATGCCCTTGCCAGGGGAACCTTCCACTGGGTTGATAGGATACTTATCTTCTTTATCTCATCACCCAGACTCTTGTAGACCTCCTTTTTCTCTCCGATCGTGTTGATGATATCTCTGAGAGATAGATCCGATATAGCTAGGACACGGAGGTGAGTTATGAAGAAGTGCATCTTTCCATTGATCTCCATCTCCTTGTTCTTCCAGCTGATGTATGGGTAGAGGACCGCTAAGATTATGAGAATCAATCCAACGGTGGGGAAAGAGTAGGGACTTATCTCGATTGGGATAAGATCGGCAAGCGAGAAGGGAAAGGATATGAGGATAGCTCCCAGGATGATCGATGGCAGAAGGGTTTTCTTGATGAAGGCGCCAGGATCTTCTAAGCTCCGGTATGCTATCTTCAGATCCTTGACAAATCCACTCTTCTCTATCTTCTTTCTACCGAATATCTTCTTCTTCAGCATACAACCCTATACCTCTATAGGTAGAGCATCAATACCTTCTCTGTAATAGGTCCATATGACGTTGACAACATCATAGTAATCAAGTATCTCCTCCTCAACCATCCTCTCCAGTATCCTCTTCCTGAGATCAAACTCTTCATAGATCTCGGTTGGATCCGCATATCCCGCGTTCCTCGCTATCTTCTCCTCGAGGATATAGCTGTTCTTGTAAGCTATAAATCTATGAACATCTTCCAAGGGATCCCACTCGAAAGCCTTCCTTGCCATTATGCCATCCGCCTCTCTATTGTATCCCTCTATTTCATCCACCGATATGCATCTCCTTATCTTCTTTCCCCTCCTCTCGACCGCTGACTGTATGAGGACAACATCTAGGTTATCCATAAAGGTTTTTGGAACATTGATAGGATCGCTCGTGAACCTCTGGATAACCTTAGTTACACTTCCAGCGTGGAAGGTTGTCATAACCGGATGACCTGTTTGCATAGCCTGGAAAACTATGCTACCTTCCGCCCCCCTTACCTCGCCCGGTATTATGTAATCAGGTCTTGATCTCAATGCAGCAACTAGGAGATCAAAGAGATCCACCCTGCTCTCCTCTGGTCCAGTTGTTTTTGTGAGCAACCTCTGCCAGACCTCGTGGGGAACCTTCAGCTCGGGCGTGACCTCTGCGGTATAGATCTTCTTTTCAGGAGGGATGAAGGGTATGAATGCATTCATAGTCGTCGTTTTTCCACAGGCGGTTTCACCGCACAGGATGATGTTTCTTCCATACTGCAAGCATATCCAGAAGTACGCAGCTATACCCGCGGATATCGTGTTCCACTTTATTAACTGGGTAACGCTTATCGGTACCTCTGTGAATTTTCTTATGCTCATACTCGGTCCCTTTATGCTCACCGCGGAACTGTAGATTATATTCGCCCTGCTACCATCTGGCAAGATACCATCGGATATCGGCTTAGCCTCGCTCACCGGATTTCCCATCCTCTCACTCAGTGCCCTGGAAAATCTTGGTGCGGTATCCTTGTCTATGAGAACGTTCGTCTTGATCATCCCGAAGACCTTGTGAACGAGATGAACATGCTCGCCAGCTATAACGTGGATATCCTCTATATGCGGATCCCTCATGAAGGGTTCAAGGGGTCCGCCTCCCGCCAGGGTTTTCAGGATATCGTACTCTATCTTCTCCCTTTCCAGAGGGGTCAGATGTACCCTTTCCTTGCCTCCAAATAGCTTGAACAAACCCTTCTTCGCCTTACCCTTCATCGAACTCTCCGAGACGATGGTGACCTCATCGATCAGTTCCCTCACCACCTTTCTCAGCTTCTCATCGCTGTCTGGCGCCTCCTTGCTTACCACTTCCTTCAGGATGAGCCTCATCACCTGATCCCTCTTCCTTTTCTCCTCCTCCTTCACTGTCGCTTCCATCGCATGATACCCTATCTCTTCCCCCCCGGGCAGCCCG
>QMTN01000056.1 GCA_003651105.1 Thermoplasmata archaeon | reverse complement strand
GGTAAGGTCTATGTTGGCATACCCTTGGAGCACTTGATAATGGGTGCAGGGGTAAAGGATCCGGAGAACCACGAGTACACCATAGTGGGATCAGACGGTTACAAGAAGACGGTTACTTGGGATAATATCCTGCAGGGTGTGTTGACGAAAGAAAGAAGGGTTGCTTTCAAGGCTCTGCCAAAGGCTTTTATGGTTAAGGATGTGGTTAGGATAGAGGTGGTCGGATGAAGGGGAAAGAAATCGCCTCGATCGTATTGTTTGGCTCGGTATGGGGTATGCTGGAATGTATCCTCGGCGATCTGCTCAGATCCTGGGATTTACCCGCTGGTGCGATCCTGACCGGCGTGGTTGCGGTTAGTTTGATGACATACACCAGGATGATCTTCAGGAAAAGGGGAATGCAGTTCGGCATGTCCCTTGTGGCTGGTGCCTTGAGATTAACAAACCCATTCACCGGCTGTCTTTTGTGCTCTGCAATAGCGATAATTGCCGAAGGTGCCATCTTCGAAGCGGTATGGTACAGAATAACCGATCCCAGAAGCGCTGGGAAGCCGGTAGCTATCATGGGTCTTGGTCTGATAACATCCTATCTCTGCTATATCGGAGGATACACTGTGACCCAGGTTCTCACACCACTCCTCTTTTCATCCCTCCACACAGAGGATATCCTCCTCCTTCCCGTCTATACCCTTGCCAAGGGATTACCGGCGGGATTGCTTGGATCGGTATTTGTGCTCTTGACAAGCTCTGCAAGAAGACTTGACATAAGCAGAGTGAAATCAAGGATCTATTATCCTGCAACCCTAGCCCTTTCTGCACTCTGCTGGATAGTAGGGATGATGGGGTGAAGATATGTACGTGAAGGTTAATGCAGATAGATGTTCTGGATGCAGGGAATGTGAGCTGGTCTGCTCAACCTATCATTTCGGTGTATCGAATCCAAAGAGGAGCGGTATAAGGATAGAGAAAAGGGGATTAACAGAAGATATACCCCGCGTTTGCGTGCACGGAAACGGTTGCAGATACGAGTGCATCTCAGCCTGCAAATTCGATGCCATAAAGAAAGATGATGGAGGTATCGTGAGGATAGATCATGAGAAATGCGTCGGCTGTGGGGCTTGCGCGAGGGCGTGTCCTCTCAATGCCATCTGGACCTTTGAGGGGAAGGCTTACAAATGCGATCTCTGTGGCGGTGAACCGAGGTGCGTTAAGGTCTGCTCTCAGGGGGCTCTGGAGGTGGTCAGATGACATGCTGGTCTGGAAAACTGCTCTATGTTGACCTCTCAAAGGGTACGGTAAAGAAGGAAGATATCCCTGAAAAGCTTTACAAAGCGTATCTCGGTGGTGATGGCTTTGGCTCATACTACATGAACAAGTTTGTGAGTGGAGACGCAGATCCCCTTGGAGAGGAAAACGCCCTGATCCTCGCTCCCGGCCTGCTCGTTGGAACGCCCATACCGACCGCGGGAAAAACGGAGTTCTTCGCAAAATCCCCATTGACGGATGGCTGGGGCGAAGGAGCATGCGGAGGAAGCATTGGCTTGGCTCTGAAACAGGCTGGCTACGATGTCCTTATAGTTAGGGGGAAAAGCGAGAAGCCTTGCTATCTCTTCATAGATAATGATGATGTCGAGATAAGGGATGCGAGCCATCTGTGGGGAAGGAGTACGAGGGAAACCGAGGAGGAGATCAAGAAAGAAGAGAACGATTGCTCGGTTGCCTGTATCGGTATAGGTGGAGAAAATCTTGTCAGATATGCGATAATATCATCCGATGACAGGCAGGCTGGAAGGGGTGGGCTCGGCGCGGTTATGGGATCAAAGAAGCTCAAGGCGATAGCTGTTCGGGGTGACAATGATATAAAGATGAGGGATCCGGAAAGGGTGCTGGAGCTAACCTTTGAGTGGTATGAGAAGATGGTGAACAGCCAGGCTTTCAAGGACGATGGTCAGTATGGTACGGGAGAGTTCTTGGAATGGATGAACAGGGAAAGGGGAACCTTCCCGACCAGAAACTGGAGAGAAGGGGTCTTCGATCAGAGGCAGAAGATAGATCCCTATTACTGGGCACCAAGGTACTCGGTAAAGAACAAGGCTTGCCCGCAGTGCGTGAAGCCGTGCGGGAAGCTGTTTGTCATAGAGAAAGGGAAGTACAGGGGAACGAAACTCGATGGAGTTGAATACGAAACCCTCTTTTCCCTCGGAGGGAACTGCGGAAATCCGGATATTGAGTCTGTTGCTAAAGCAAACGAGCTCTGCGATCTCTATGGAATAGATACGATCTCTACCGGTGGTTGCATAGGTTTTGCGATGGATCTTTACGAGAATGGTATCCTGACAAAGGATGATACCGATGGTATAGATCTCAGGTTTGGTAATCCAGATGCGGTTGTTAAGATGGTTGAAAGGATCGCAAGGAGGGAGGGCATCGGAGATATACTCGCAGAGGGTGTGAAAAGGGCAGCGGAGAGGATAGGAAAGGGCGCAGAAAGGTATGCGGTTCACGTTCGCGGGATGGAGCCTCCGGCATATGATGTCAGGGGTATCAAGGGAATGGGTCTCGCATTCATGACCTCTCCAAGAGGTGCATGCCATCTGAGATCGGGAGCATATGCTCTCGAGCTCGTTGGCAAGTTCTGGAAGTACGAAGGCGTTGATAGACTGAGCGCAAAGAACAAGGGTCAGGAGATAGCAGATATGGAGAATTTCATGGCGATATACGATGCCCTCGGCGTTTGCAAATTCTCAAGAGGTCTCTTCCTTCTGGAAGGATTCCATGATATACTTCTCGCAACCACTGGCATGGATTACAGCGAGGATGATCTGCTGAAGATAGGAGAAAGGATATGCAATCTCAAACATCTCTTCAATCTGAAATGCGGATGGAAGAGAGAAGACGTTAAACTCCCGCCAAAGATCAGGATACCCATACCGGATGGACCATCAAAGGGCAGTTACATATCGGAGGAAGAGGAGAGAGAGATGCTCGACGATTACTTCAGGGCTAGGGGATGGACCAGGGATGGCAGGATACCCGATAAGAAGTTGAGGGAGCTGGGTATAGAGGAGTTTGCCAAATGATATAAATACAGAAGCTCTTTCTGCTCTCGGATGCCTGGATTCAGGGGCTTTATAGCAATAGATATTGAAGCAAATGATAAGATAGAGAGACTCATCGAGGATCTGAAAAGGGTTGATGCTAAACTGAGGTTCGTCGACCCAGATAAGCTACACGTTACCCTGAAGTTTCTTGGAGAGACGGATGAGGATCTCGTTGAAGATATAGAGAGGTGTATCGAGAGATCGGTAAGAGACCTTGGACCCTTCACAATAAAACTGCACGGGGTTGGCGTATTCCCGAATGATAGAAGGATAAACGTGATATGGATAGGTGTGAAGGGAGATAATCTGAAGAGGATCTTCCTGCACCTAGATGGCTGTCTGGAGAAACTCGGCTTCGAAAGAGAGGTTAGGGATTTTTCTCCTCACCTCACCGTAGCCAGGGTAAAGGGTATCGGGAATAGGGATAGCCTGCTATCCATCATCAGGAGATACTCCGATTACGATTTCGGAGAACAGATCGTTGATCGCCTGAAGCTGAAGAAGAGCGTGCTGACGAGGGATGGTCCCATCTACTCGGATGTCAGGGAGGTAAGGATGGGTGGAATCGATGGATGAGGGGATCCTTTACATCCTGGTATCCAACATCGCCCTCCTGCTCCTCTTTGCTGGAGCCTTCCTCCCCAGAGGAAGAAAGGATTGCTTGAAAGGGTTTTGGAGATTTAGGTTTTACATCGTAATAATAATCATGGTCGTGCTCCTCCATCTGGTAGAGGTTAACCTGATAGATGACAAGGTTACGATGGTTTTGGGTAAGGATTTTGCCCCTCTCTTCTATTCCTATGAACGCTTATTTTTCGATTATCTCCTTGGATTGAGGGTCGAACCCCTGATCGTGGTATCCGTTTTCTTCTACATGATACTCTACACCTTCACCCTCTGGTTCACACCCATGCTTTTCATCTTAAGCGAAGAAGAGGATGCGATGAGGAGCCTCTCCTATGGGCTCCTTGCGATCTATCTATTTGCCTTGCCATTCTACCTCTTCATGCCGGTAACAAACGTTTACACCTTCCTCGGTATGGAATCCAGCCTAGATAGGATCCTGCCGGGTATCGAGAGATTCTTTTACTCGGTCACCACGAAAAACAACTGTTTTCCATCCCTCCATGTTGCGGTTTCCCTGCTCCTTTTCAGATCGTCTCGGTACATGAGAGAGAGAAGGTACAGCTACGTCCTCCTGCTCTCCGCATTCGGGGTCGTATTTTCTGTCATCTACCTCTCCATCCACTGGTTGACGGACGTGGCTGGAGGTGTAATCCTTTTTGCCCTATCCTCTATTCTGGTGGATCGAGTGAACAGCAT
>QMTN01000055.1 GCA_003651105.1 Thermoplasmata archaeon | reverse complement strand
TCCTGTACTTTCTCACCATCTCATCGAAGTTTTTATCACTGATCTCTATAGGTTTATCTGGCATGCTTTCGGTGGATTCACCACCCATATATCTCTTTCTGAGCTCCTCGAGTTTCTTCCTTCTCAACATCTCGAGCTCGTCCATGCGAACCCTTAAGGTATTAGGGTGTACAAAACATTTGTGGAAGATCTAACTCAGTAGCTTCTTTATCCTTCTCTCCACCACGAAGCTCTTTGCAACCTCCTCTATCTCCTTCGCTTGCTCCTCCGTTGATACCAGACCGACTATGAACATTCCCTTACCACCTCCAGAATAAGGTTTGTCCGATACTTTATAAATGAGTTTTTGTACAAGTATTATCGAGTGCGGTGCCATATGCAAAACCCTTTTATTCAGCATCTCTATTCAGATAAACCGGGGGTAGAGAGTTATGAAATCCATCCTTGATCTGGAGCCCAAGATAGTTTGGAAGCATTTTGATGAGATAAGAAAGATACCAAGATGTTCAAAGCATGAGGAGAAGATCAGGGAGCATATAGTGAACTTCGCAAAGAGGCATAACTTGGAATATCAGGTTGACAAGGTTGGGAATGTGGTCGTGAGAAAGCCAGCTAGCAAGGGCATGGAGGACAGACCAATGGTTGTTCTGCAATCCCATATGGATATGGTCTGCGAGAAGAACAAGGATGTGGTTCACGATTTTTCCAAGGATCCGATAAAGGTGAAGATAGATGGCGAATGGGTGAAGGCGGAGGGCACAACCCTTGGAGCAGACGATGGTATAGGAGTTGCCACCGCTCTAGCTATCTTGGAAGAGAAGGACTTGAAGCACCCTCCAATAGAAGCTTTGTTCACCGTAGATGAGGAGACCGGACTAACCGGAGCATTTGCCATAGAAAAGGACTTCCTCAAAGGTAGAGTGATGATAAACCTTGACAGCGAGGACTTTGGGGTGATCTACATAGGATGCGCAGGTGGAGGGGACTCTACGATAAGACTGCCTGTCAAGAAGGAAGCTATCAAAGGTGGTATGGAAATCTTCGAGATCTCCATCACTGGCCTGAGAGGAGGTCATTCAGGTTGTGATATCCACGAGCAGAGAGGTAATGCCATAAAGATTCTAGCCAGAATCTTATGGAAAGTGAAGAAGGAGATGAGGATACAGATACTGGATATAAGTGGTGGTGACAAACACAATGCCATACCAAGAGAAGCTAGAGCTGTTGTAGCTGTCGAGGATGGAAAGAGATTCAGGGAAATAGTCGAGGCAGAAAGCAAGGACATCTTGGAGGAGATAAAGCCAGTGGATCCCAATATGAAGGTGAGCGTAACCCCATCTAAAGGTGAAGAATCTTTAGATATAGAATCGAGCGGAAAAACCATAGATCTGCTATATGCTCTTCCGCACGGCGTTCTGGCCATGAGTTACGATATCCCGGATTTGGTTGAAACCTCTACAAATCTGGCGAAGGTCAGGCTTGAGGGAGACAAGGTTGTTATCGTCATGAGCTCTAGGAGTTCGAGCAAGACAGAGCTTCAAGCTACCAGAGATAGGATAAGGGCAATAGCAACCCTGGCTGGAGCAGAGGTGGAGGAGGGATCGAGTTACCCTGGGTGGAAGCCGAACCTGGATTCAAAGATCCTGAAGATAGCCAAGGATGTGTTCAAGGAACTCTTTGGTAAGGAACCAGAGGTTAAAGCTATTCATGCGGGTCTCGAGACAGGTGTTATAGGAGAGAAGTTCCCAGGTATGGATATGATATCGATAGGACCAGACGTCAGGAATCCTCATTCTCCAGATGAGAAAGTGAGGATAGATTCTGTGAGGGATTTCTACAAGTACGTCACAAAGATCCTGGAGAACATCAAGTGAATCATAGGGAAATCCGATCCTTCAGATCCAGAAGCTCCCTAATGGCTGAGCTGAAGTCGCTCTCCCTTAACTTAAACTTGTCTCCCTTAAACTCTTCCGCAACCCTTCCTGGCTCTGCATCTTCGGGCACAAAGTTCTCGATCTCCTTCACATCCAGAGGTAGGGAGACCAGACCGGTCTTGTGATGGATCCCATAGGGCGATCTCACCAGACCGTTTGGCTTAAGGCATGACCAATCCATCAGGATCTTATCCTCTCTCTCAGCTTTCTTGCTGACAACAGATGTTGTTATACCAGGTATCTCCTGATCGACCTTGTACTGGATTAGCCTGACCAGATCCGCGAACAGGGAGAAAAAGTTCCTCTTCCTCTTCTCGGTCAGCATCGGTATGGGTTCCCATTCGTCCGGTAGATTAAAAGGTCTGGGTTTGCTCCATATCTGCATGCCCCTTGATCCCGAGAACTTCACCGATGGCTTCATACCCAATTTTTCCATGACATCGTAACTGACCTCTGCAACCTCCTTGACCCTTTCAAAGCCAACCTTTGGACCGGCATCAAGATCTATGATAAGCCAGTCCGGTCTATCGCTTCCTATCCTGTGAACGCATGGTATAACATCTATACAGAACATTTGGACAAACTCGAGGAGATCTTCTCTGCTATCTATGGTTATATACTTGCCCCTGTGCTGTCTTTTGAAAAAATGTTGCTGGGTGAAGGTGCAGTAGAAGCCGACATGCCTGTCTTTGCAATAGTTGACAACGGTATCACCAACGATCTTGTAGTAATTCATGGCTTCATAAACCGTGGCCCAAGTCCTGTTTATTCTGGTAAGCTCGCCCTTCCATTCCCCAAACCTTTCCCTGAAAAACTCTCTACCCTCTCTCGTTATCGCAAACAATCCTCCCTCCTCCAAAACCAATCCCCTTTCAATCAAGGATTTGAGTGCCTTTTTGATCTCCTCTTCCTTAGCTCCAACATCCCTCTCCGCCTTCTCGACCACGTGATTTAGATCTATGAGTTTACCCTCTCTCTTGATGGCAAGCATCATCAGGATGTACCTTTCCAGTGACATGATCAGACGATCGAGAAATCGATTTATAATATTTTCATATTCAATAAACAGTGAGATGGCTTGCCGTCTCGGCAATTATCTTCATCTTGATATCGACGAACGTTCATGGAATACTCTCTACAGATTCCATCAACTACGATCTTTTGATAGTTGCACCAAAGAGATTCATCCATGCTCTCAAACCATTGGCTGAACACAAGAGCAGGCATGGTATAAGGACGAGGATCGTCAGCATAGAAGAAGTATACGATCAGATGTTCTGGTATGGAAGAGACAAGGCGGAGAAGCTGAAGTACTTCATAAAATTCGCTCACGAGAGGTGGGGGATAAGATACGTTCTTCTGGTTGGTGGAAAGAAGCACCAAGGCAGAGGATACTGGATTCCTGTCAGGTATAGCCATCTGTGCAGGGGATATGATGGTATGAAGGAAGGGAAGTTTCTTTCTGATCTGTACTTTGCGGACATCTATGACGAGAATGGAAATTTCTCATCTTGGGATGATAACGGTAATGGTATCTTTGGAGAATGGCCGGAGAATGGCAAAGCTCTGGACAGACCAGATCTCCATCCAGATGTTTGCGTTGGGCGCCTGCCGTGCAGGAATCTCAGGGAGGTCAAGATCGTTGTCAGGAAGATCATCAATTATGAAAATAGAAGATGGAGGGACAGAGAGTGGTTCAAGAGGTTCGTGGTCGTTGCGGGAGATACGTATCCAGATAAGACAGATTATTACGATGGCGAGGTCTACACCCAGATGGGTATAGATTACATGAAGGGGTTCAAACCAATCAGGTTATGGGCATCTGAAGGTAACCTGAGCTGGATAAGGGTGGTCAGAGAGATAAACAGGGGTTGTGGATTCATATGGTTTTCTGGACATGGCAATCCAGCCCTCTGGACAACCCATCCACCGAATAGCGAGAGATGGATATATGGATTGAAGCTGTGGCACATGATCTTTCTCCATAACAGGTACAGATTACCGATCTGTATATCTGGTAGCGGTTGTTTCAACAACATGTTCAATGTCACCATCTTTCATTCCGAATGGGTTTATTTCAAGGGACTCATACCCTATAACATACCCTTCTGCTGGGGCTGGGGGCTCGTCAGGAATCCGAGGGGAGGGAGCATCGCCACGATAGCATCGACAGCCTTTAGTTACGAGTCACCGGATATAAACAGGGGAGAGGGAGGGATAGAATGGCTCGATATCCATTTCTTTGAAACCTATGCGAAGGGGTACGATATCCTGGGCGAGGTATGGGCTAGAACGATAGATGCTTTCCTCGATAACTTCACCATAGACTGGGATGATGCAAGCGAAAAAGGCTCTGCTCTGATAGCCAAGAATGTCGAGGAGTGGCTACTCATTGGGGATCCATCCCTGAAGATCGGAGGTTATGCAGATTTTTCCGACTAGGATAGCTTTATATTTGTTTGCGTGATTCCGCTTTGCCCATGATAAAGG
>QMTN01000054.1 GCA_003651105.1 Thermoplasmata archaeon | reverse complement strand
CTCGTTAACTCCTCCAGGAGGGTATCGACAGGAGATGGAACGGTTGAAAAGGCACATATAGGGGAGAAAAATAACACAACGATAAGCAGATATCTGATAAACATGACGTCATCCTCCGCGTGGATAATTTGACTGTATTATAACCTAACCGCATCCTCCGACGCAAACCCTCTCCCTCTCCCCAGGAAAGCACGGCTCATTTCACCACAACCATCCTTCTGGAATCCCTAAACCCCCCCGCTTGAATGGTGTAGAAATACACTCCGCTTGCCACCCTTTCTCCGATCTCATTTCTCCCGTCCCAGTGGGCAGCCTTTGACCTGTCCAGATAGAATCCGGGACGTAGGTGGCCAAGGTTAAGCGTCCTGATCAGCCTGCCCGAGGGATCAAATATGCGTATCGTCACATTCGCCTCCTTTGAGATCTGGAACGGTATCCATGTTTCGGGATTGAAAGGATTGGGATAGTTAGCAAGGAGCCTGGTCTCCTTCGGGATAAGATCTGAAAGCCTTATCGGGCCGAGGTTCTGAACCCCGATGCCTGTAACAGGGGTTTCCGGATACTCCCCCCGGCAATCGGGCCTCTCAACCCTGACCTTGATGATATCCCCCTCCTTATATCGAGCCGGCAGATCGGCAAACCAGACTCCGGAGTCATCCGCTTTCACCTCCACTCTCCCTATCTCGACACCCCTCCTCAGAAGGGAGATAATCACCTTGGCGCCGTAAGCGGGTGTTCCGTCCGGCAGATACGCCTTGCCGTAAACCGGATGTGGCAGGCTCTTAAGCTCGAATTCAGAGGCGAGCTTGGGGTGAGGACCGTGGAACTTCACCACCTTAAGCGGAGGAGCACCAAGCGCCCACGTCATGTCACCCTCCGCCTTAACCAGATAACCGCATCCAGGATGAAGGGGAAAATCCGGCCCTATGATATCATCGCCCGCCTTAAAGGCGCAGACCCAGGTGCTTCTGAGAGAGTCCCAGTAACCTATCAGAACGGCCCCTGAGGATGTCAGGAATGAATGAGATGTCAGGGAACTCGCCCTTCCCTTGGGAAGAGATATGAGGTTATATCCCCTGTGAAGATGTATTTCAGAGCTGGTAGGAGGAACCCCTTTGAACGTCAAGGATACATCCGAGTTAACTTTAACAACCACCCCCATAGCGGAGGTTAAAGGGAAATTCGGCCCTATGATATCATTGCCCGCAGCGAAGGTGGATATCCATGTCCCTCTTTCAGGATCCCAAGCGGAGACGAGCTCAATCCCCTTCTCCTTTATAAGCCAGTGAGATGTGATCGGGCTTGAGCTGTTGAAGGGGATACCTATGAGATTATAACCCTTCTTTAAGGTGACCTGAACGGGAAGCGCCACAAGCACAGGATCTGACTCATCGGACATCGGACCGACGTTTCCACTCGAATCAACCGCTTGAACCCTAAGCCTATAGATATGACCATCCTCCCCGTTCACCCTATAGGATGTCTCCTTAGTCGTGCCTACCAGCTTATATTCCCCGCCATCCACGGAAAGATAGACGTTATAATGATCGGGGTTTCCCGTAGCGGGCGTCCATATGAAGTCGAGATCAGTGTCATCATCGTAATCATAGCTGTATGCCTCTCCATATGCGAAGATGATAATAACGATGGATAAAGTCGTTGTTATGAGAAAAAGGACTTTCATCCTCCTACCTCCTCGAAGTGGATTCCGAGGAGGTAAGAGGCAAGCCCTATGCCGGGTCTATACCCTTATAATCTAAGACTTGAGATGGAAAAGGAGATGTTGATTTCCTCAATTCGTTGGAAAATTCAACACTCAGAGGGGGAAGGGATGGGTTATTTCAGGAGGGTCATCTTCCTGAGGAACCTGATTCTCCCCACCTCCATCTCATAGAAGTAGAGGCCACTCGGAACGATCTCACCCCTGTAATCTCGACCATCCCAGTGAACGGCCTTGTCCTTCGATATGTACTCCCCCGCCTCTATCCTTCCAAGCGATATCTCCCTTATGAGCGCTCCGCTGGAGTTGTATATCCTTATCCTCACCTCTCCCGGATCACCAAGCCTGAAAGGTATCCATGTTTCCGGATTACACGGGTTCGGATAGTTCTGTAAAAGTTCCGTCCTGAGTTTCCTCGCAAGGACGATCACCGGTATCGGATCGGTCTTCACCCTGTTTCCGGCTATGTCTACGCTTTCTATAACATAAAAATACCTACCGGGTCTAAGATGAGATCTGTCGATCCATGCATAATCGTCCCGAAGCGGATCATCAAGTATCATCTTGTCGGTGATTTGCTCGAAATCGGACTCCCCCTCACCCTTCCTGTAGATATACCATCCGAGGTTATCCACATGACTTGCCACCGACCACCTCAGGATCATTCCATCGCTCGACGGGGAGACGATGATGGATGAGTAAAAGACCGGAAGAGATATATCACCTACAGTCTGAGGGCTTCCCGTTGCTGTTATCACATCCGAGTAGGTTCCGTCTTCCGGGGTTGGTCCTCGGACGAAGAGATCTATCTGGTCGCCATTTGCGACGTCATAGTTTTGGATACGGGTATTTAACACCGTGGCCCCACTATCCCTTATATCTCCTCTCACTATGGGCTGAAGGTCAGTATTCCATTGTGAGGTATCGCTCCGCTGTTGCCACGTGCCTCCACCGCTAAGCTCCCATCCTATCAACGAGGTGACGGGCACGACATCAGACCAATTTTTCAGCGTCAGATAGACGATCCCTCCCTCAGCCGGTTCCCCGTTACGGTCGAATACATGCCCACCGATGGAATAGGAAAGACCGACAGTGGTTTCCTGTGGGGTGTGAAAGCTGTAACGGGGGGATTGAACGGAATTGGATTCCACACGATAGTAATAGGTCGTGTCCGGGTTCAACCCGGTTATCTCAACATAATGATTATAGTAACTGCCGCCATTTCTGATGTCCGATCTCACCAAGGAGAGGTTGTCCTTGTCAGTTCCGTAATGCACCCTGCCGTCCGCTTGGATATCGGTGGTCCATGATATGATGACCCTTTTATCGGTCAGATCCGTAACCTTGATGTTCGATATCGTCAATGCCCCGAACGAATTAGCCGCCGACATGAAGAATAAAACGGATAATACCCTCAGAAGATTCATGCCCTTCCACATGGCGCTCCTCCTCATAAATTATCGGTTCGACTAGTATGATACGATAAACAGGGTCCTGGGTCAAGTCCAAGCTCTATCACCGAGGTCACAGCGATTGGAATGGATATCAATTCCAGGGCAGGTTTAAGGTGGAGGAGGGCTACTCCGATAAAGTTATAGTAGAACCTACCGGATAGGAGGTGAGCCCATCACGAGAATCGCCGATCTGATAGCGAAGTTCCTCATATCACGATTGAACATCAGGTATCATCCACAGGGGGATTCGCTGTTCACTTACTCCCGATCCCGTGGATACTATAGGGAGACCGACACCCTGTACGATATAAAAAGGGAGGGTAATATAAGCCATCATGACCTGTTGAGAGTGTCCGGGGGACTTCCCATTCCAAGCTCCGAAGAGATCATACAGTGCCTCAAAGAGAAGGCCCCTTTGCTCGAGATAACGCCCGGTGTGATAAACTTCAGAAACGGTATACTCGATCTGAGGTCAGGACGTTTCAGAGCGCATTCTCCGGATATAGTTACAACTCACCAGCTCCCTTGCTACTATATCCCCTCGGTGAAAGGAGGAAGGTTGGTCGAAAAGGTGAGGATGACGTTCGATCCTGACACGCTGAACGTCCTGAAGGGCATCACTAGATCCGCTATCATTTCAGGGCCGGTCGATCCGATGTGCTCGCTTTTGATCGTAAGTCCTCGTATGGTGAGCCTGATCGAGGGCCTTTGGTTCAGATGGCTTGACAGGCTACTTCCCCGATTCATGTTTCTGCCGGAGGAGATATTCAGAGGGAGATCAGGAATCGGATGGCGTCCCTTCGTGTGCACGAACTGGGTTTTAAGCCTTAAAACAAAACGTATACGGAGATACCTGATGCCCCTGGCCAAGAGGATAACGCCTACCACCTTCGTCCTGATAACGGAATCCCAGCCTCGCAGAGCGATTAAATCATGGAAGAGATCAGGATGGAGGATCTGTGATCTGAGAAGAAGGATGGATATACCTCGATGGCAATCGATCGATATAAACGCAGTCAAGAAGTGGGAGGTCTCAGCATTCATAAATTACATCCTGAGCTAATTTACGACGAGCTGGAAGACGGCTCTCTTCTCTGGCTCAATCCATTTTAGGGATGGTTCACAATCATGGTAACACTTTCGTAGGGCGGCACTTTATGTGCCGCCGTTTTCGGCGGGGGGTAAACCCCCGCCCTACGAGAAAAGTGTTACCATAATTCCCGAGGGATACGAACCATCCCGTTTTTTAGGGGTTCACGAACAAAATAAGCGAACGATAGGCCAATAAT
>QMTN01000053.1 GCA_003651105.1 Thermoplasmata archaeon | reverse complement strand
GTGAAGGATATTATACCTGGTGCGCCCTGCTCTGGCATCACCGTTCCCCATACATAGGTTCTGGTTGGCAGGCCATTGAATGCTGCGGTTACATTCACTGTCAGTGCCACCTTGTCTCCCTTGTTTATCACGGGTGTGGTACTCTTACATGAACCATCTGGATCATTCAGGACTATTATACCGAACTTATCTGCGGCTAGGTTGAAGGCGGATGTGTTGAACAAACCGCTCGCAGCGGGTGAGGACTGGAAGTTGTTGGAATCATAGGAGAGTATGCATTTCACGGTAGAGTTCGAGAGCTGAAGAACGGTGGTGCTCAGATCTATAGGTGTGGATCCAGCTCTTGGAACCACAATAATCGCAAGCTTATCTATCTTGGAGTTACTGCTGTCAACATGCCCCTCTACGGCGTAAACGCTCGTACCGGTTGCTACCTCTCCGATCGTTTCCTGACCCGTTGTCATGGCCTGTCTCTGCAAGGTGTTACTGGTCTGGATCAGTACGCTGGCAGCTATCCCTGCAACCAGAACCATCGCAATGAAGACGATCATTGCACCGATACCTATTGCTCCATATTTCTTCCTTTTTCCAAACATCTCTCACTCATCCCTCCTAGCTTGAGTGAGTATCACTAAAGCTTATCTTTTTAAATAGTTTTTTTGCACCTACATATGCAGATGTTTATGCACGTGCGTAAAGATATCTATATATATGGTGTCCATTTCCAAAAATGATGAAAAAGGGATTTCTTGCCCTCCTATCGATCCTCTCCATACTCCTGCTGTTCTCGGGATGTCAAGAGAAGGTAGAGGAGATATCTAGCTCTTTTCCCTTAAACTAGATATGATCTTCTTGCCAAAATCCGTCAGTCTGTACAAGGTCAGGTTGCCATCGCTCTTGCATACCTCGACGATGTTGAGATGAAGAAGAGATTCTTCTTTCCTGTACCTGGGTTCCATACCCCTTAACGCACCGATTACATTCGTTGGATTCGATTTGACGTGATAAGCAATCTCTGATGGATAGCTTGGACTTGGACTTATATCATAGAGGTACTCCGCCACCTTCTTCCTCAAACTGCTCCTCCTGAATGAATGAACAATTAAGGGTCTCTTCTCCAGAATATCTGCTAAGTTTTCCACCCATCCACCTCCGGTTTTTGAATGGAAAAACCATTAATAAATCAATCGGTCAAAAACTCAGCTGACGATCTCCTTCAACTTGTCCATCTCTATAGCTCTCCTTATCTCCATGGCAATCCTTCTTCCGGTGCTCATGGGTTTTCTCCATAGGGTGTTTCCATATGGATGACCAACATACATGTGTACATTTGTTCCTCCGCCAACCCTCGGAGCAACATCATAGATGTAGAAGTTGAGATCCTTATCCACGCATGTCTGCAGGCAAAAAGGACCTATGATTCCATACTCGTAGTTCTCCCAAGTTGCCTTAACATAAAGTTCTCCGAGCCTGAAAGCCTTTTCAAGCAGGGACTCCCTCAGAGTTGCAGAATTATGACCGCAAACCGTGTATTCCGGTATCATCTGATGCTCAGGTAGATTGAGCTGTTGCTGAGCGGGAAGCCTGACGTGACCGTCTAGGCTCGTTTCAAACCTCCAGTCTATCCCGAGAAGCTCGAGCTTGCTACCCTCCTCTTCTATCGGAGAATAGAAGAAATCTAGGTTGAAGACCGGTCCGATGATATACCTTTCTATTCTCGCATTTTCGAGATCCCCTTTGGTTATGACGCCCTGTCTTATCAGCTTCTCGGATTTCTCCTTGTATTCTCTGTAGGATGAGCAGGTAAAGAAGCCCCTCTCCAGCTTCTTGACCGCGTGATGCAGTTTAACTATGCAAAGCTCATTGATATCCCTCGGATCCTCTATCCTCTCGGGAAATGGAAGACCAGCCCTCTCCAGTAACCAGTAATAATCCCTCTTCTCCCCTCTCTCCTCTGATCTCAATAGATTTCTCGAACCGAACATCGGAACGAGGAACCTGTCCTCTATCTCACCTATATCACAGTACGACGTAAAGGATCTGTTTGGTATGAAGATCGAGCACTCCTCCCTCAACCTCTTCTGGTTCTCTTCCTTGATGATATCACAGAAGCTCTCAAAGATCCAGGCATGGTCGATGCAACCCCTCAGAACCTTTCCATTCCTTCTCAGGGTTCTGAAGTATTCCGAATAGGTCTTCTCCCTCCCTCTCTGACATACCGCTATCGTCTCAAAACCTTCCTCAACAGCCCCATCACATACATCTAGAGCGGAATGGGAAGCTATGACCGCTATCTTTATCTTGTCCGGATCATACTCCTCCACTATCTTCTGGATATCTCTCCTCCGTATCATGACCTCCCCTGGTCATGCTAATCAGGTAGAACAATTTAAAGATAACTACCCGTTCCCTTGGGTGGTGAGGAGGGGCGGATGGGGGAAGCTTTGTGGAGGTGGTGAGGAGAGACGAAAATCAGCCCACTCCCCCATCCACATATATAATTATATTTAGCAGTATATAAATTTTACTGCATAGAATCTATCCTTGGAACCTGCTGAACAGAAAAATCTATAACGAGGGTTTCAATTTATCGAGATAGCGGGTGTGGTCTAGAGGTTATGACGCTGGCTTCCCAAGCCAGTTGCCCGGGTTCGAATCCCGGCACCCGCACCTTCCTGCAGTAACCTTCGCTTCTCCCTCTCTATCCTTTCGAAAAACCTCTCCGCGTATATGCATTCTTGAGGAAACTCTCTTTCTATATCTCGCCCTTTGAACTTCCTCGCCTCCGGACATAAATCCAGTAACTCAAAATGGTCCACAATCTTAATGACGGGAAATGCTCTGCACGCGAGGGGTCTGTGGCTGTAAATCATGCATCCCCTCTCCTCATCGTAGAATGGACATCTACTGTAACCCAGGTCCCACTCTATGATCTCTCCATCCTTAACCAGTTTTGGTCTGGGTCTGAAATCTATCCCGATCTCTTCTGCCAATCCGAGCATGACCTCGATCTCGTCTGGAAACAAGGGTACACTCATATCCTTTGGATCTATCAGAAGACGAATGCCCCTCTTCTCAAGGTTCCTGAATCCCCTCTCTATGAGCTCGATCTCCTTCTTGCTAAATCTCCCTCCTATCTTGGTACAGCAGGTTCCGCATCTTCTGCAGGAGAAGGTCATCCTTTCAGAATAACCTGCCCTGCCTTAATAACCCTCTCATCCTCTCGAATTTCTGTAAAGCGTTCGATACCCTATCCTTGGAGAACTGGTGCTCTCCACAGAGCATATCTATTACATCCTCCTCATCTGGAAGATCCCATTCCAGATGGTAGTCATCGGTAACGTCTGGTTCCAGGAATATCTTTCTCACGGCATCGATCAACCCTTGATCGATTTCCTTTCCCAAGACCTCCAGAGCCTTCTCAGCGCTTCCAAACCTCTTTATGAGCTCGTAGCCCTTCTTCGGCCCTATTCCCTCGATTCCCTCATTGAAATCTGTACCTATCAGGATGGCTATATCAACCAGTTGTTCCCTTCCTATACCTAGGTCTCTCAGGGTATCCTCCAGCCTCACGATCTCTGGCTCTATTTTTACATACACCTGTTTGTTCGGTAGCTTTCTCCTTCCAGTTATCGCCAGATTCCTCACCAAGATGGGAGCACCGAACAGGAGAGAATCAGAGTCCTGGGATGCAACCGCATAGGCATCTCCCTTTCTCGCCATATGGCTTGCCTGCGCCTCACCCTCGGATGGCGCCTGAACCCATGGTATCCCGAGGGCTGAGAGTAGCCTCTTGCTCTGATCCACTATCTCATCCGTTACCCTTGAGGTTTGCTGTGCCTTCTTCCTTGCTGTCTCAAGATCTCCTTTCTCGATAGCAATTCTCCACTCCCTTTCCGCTTCCTCTTTTATCTCTTTCCTGATGGCGAGGGTCCTAGCCTTCAGGGGATGGGGCTTTCCATCGAACACGTACACCGGCAGGATACCAGCATCTACAAGATTTGCGGTCCGGTAGAGTAAGCCGGAGAGATGAGATGTCACTCTGCCCTTCGAATCCATCAGAGGGGTTCCATCCCTTTGCCTTATGGTTGCCAGGAACTGATGCAGAGCGTTGTAGGCATCGATCGCTATAACCTTGTTTGATAGATCCTTTAAAGAGCACTTTTCCCTTTTGAGCAGATCAACGAGGTTTACACCCATCGCTCCGTGTATCGAAATGAGAGGTTTAAATTTTGTTAGCAGATCTCGGGATCACTATCAAGAAACCTTTTTATACACATCCCATATTCCAGTTTTTACCGAGGAGGCCAAAGAATGCCCATCTATGTGAGATTCAAGGTTCCGAAGGAACTTGAAGAGATGACCTATGAGCTGGTAGAAAAAGCCAGGGATACCGGTAAGATAAGCAAGGGCACCAACGAGACGACGAAGCAGGTGGAGAGGGGTCTCGCAAAACTGGTGATCATGGCTG
>QMTN01000052.1 GCA_003651105.1 Thermoplasmata archaeon | reverse complement strand
GATAATAAGGATCCTGGCGTTCTCTTAATTTTACCGCCTTCCATTATCTCACAGTGGGAGGAGCTTCTCATAGGCAGGATGGATAAAGAGGTAAGAGAAGCACTCCACAGGGACGAAAAAATAAGGGTGAGAGCTGATTATTTCTTGAAAGAGAACTTTAAGAGGCTTGTATTGGATCAGAACAACCACAGGATCTATGAGATATATGATGAGAGTGGCGAGAAACTTCTTGGAAAGATTGCTTTTCTTTCATTGGGAGTTTTCCAGAGCTATAACCTCAACACCAGAGATGATGAGAAAAAGAGGAAAGCTGAGCAGGAGTTAAAGAGGTTTGCAGAGGAGTACGATCTCTTTGTAATAGATGAAGCCCACAAGTACAGGAACAGCAATACAAACAGATGGAGGGCTGTCAGGAAGCTCCAGAAGAAGAGTGATAACTTCCCAAACAGGTTCATGCTTCTCACAGCAACACCTCTTAACAACTCAATTGATGATATCTTCAACCTGATCAGACTCTTCACAGATGAGACCTTTGCTCCATTCAGGGTGAAGGGGATACCCATAACCGATCTTATAAACAGATACAGAAGTTTAAAGCGAGAACTTGAGAGAAAAGATGATGATGGGATCAGAAAAGAACTGAAGAAGGTTGCAGCTGAGATTAAAAGCAAAATACTCGATGAAGTAATGGTTCTTAGAACGAGAAAGTACATAATGGAGCAGTTCAAAGACCTTAAGGTCGATGGGAAGCAGCTGGTATTCAAAGACCCCAGGCCATACAGCCTCAACCCTTTCCCCTTCTATACAAAGAGCTATCGCAGACTTGTTGATTTCATAGCCAGAAAGCTTGATTGTATCCTCTTTGAGTACACAAAACTCTATGGCACAAGGTTTGTCGTCTTTGAGGAGGAGGGCATCGGTGAAGAGGATGAAGGCAAAGGACAGCGGCGTTACATAGAGATCGCAGACTTATTCAAGCTCTTACTTGGAAAACGACTTGAAAGCGGGATATATCCATTTGAAACAACCCTTCGCAGGATCTATGAGAAGGAAAAGATATTTTATGAGGCTTTCAGGCACAAAATGGATACGATCCTGAGTGAAGATGCTCTAAAGGACCTCATAAAAGAGGTGGTTGAGGGGGCTAAGATAAAGAAGGAGCTTGATGAGATTCGTGAGGATTATAACGTCGAGGAAGCAGAAGGAGAGACATGGTTTGACAGGGTCATCAAGATTCTTATTGAGTATGCAGAAGAGTTAAAAGAAGATGGAAGGGATTATGCAGACTTAGAGCTGCTAAGGCTTGGGCTTAAGAAGGTTATTTCAAATCTTGAGAATGACCTGAGGATAATGGATGAGATACTTGAGGAGCTTGATAAGCTCAAAGTCAAAAGAGAAGATGGGAAGGGGGAATCGTTCTGGGCAAGTCTCACCCAAAAACAGGATAGATCATTGCATGAAAAGATTGGGACATATAAAGTTCTTGGGTTTATACCAAAAAAAGAAGAGGACGTTGTTGATCTGCCGATATTTTCTTATCACAATGATCCAAAGCTTGAATCCTTAAAGCAGATACTTGGCAACCCCTCTTTCAAGTCTGAGAGCCTGAGGGATATCCCCACCCTTAATAGAAGGAAGGTCCTCATCTTCACCCAGTACAGAGACACCGCATACTACCTTTTCCACAACCTCAAAGAGTGGGCTGAGCGTGAAGTGGATCTCTTCACATGGCTCAAGGATGGGGAGAGGATTAAGATCGGGCTTGTTACGGGTGATACCGAGACATCTACCAAGATCAACTATATAAAGCGATTTGCACCCCAGGCGAACTCCGGGTTCGATGAGGTGGAAAGATACGGTGAGCTTGAGATCTTAATCTCCACTGATGCGCTGAGCGAGGGAGTGAACCTTCAGGATGCTGATGCTGTGATCAACTATGATCTTCCATGGAACCCGATGATCATCGTTCAGCGAGTGGGGAGGGTAAACAGGATCGGTAATGAGAAGGATGTGTATGTGATCAACTTCGTACCATCGGATGAGGTCGAGGTCATCGTCGGGGTTTTGAGCAAGCTCAAGGAGAAGATACGGGATATCACGCTTGTTGTTGGGAAAGAGACGAAGATTCTTGGGCCTGAGGAGGAGATAAGCGTTGAAACATTTGGAGAGAGGATAAAGGATATCTCCAAGCTTTCCATGACCGATCTTGAGCAGTACGGGATGTCTGAAGATTTCAAGCAGTTCACAGGAAAAATACCACAGGAACAACTTGATGAGTACAGGCTTTTGAACATCATCCAGTATGATCTTGGATACACAGACAGGGACTTTGAAGATGTGATTGATATGGGAGATGGTCCCTATTACTCGTTTATTCAGGGAGAGGATAAGATCATCAGCATCTATGAGTTCTATCGAGGGAATTACAGGATTATGAAGAAGATTATAAGCATAAACCCCGAAACGCATGAGATCTCTTATGAAACGCCTATCGTTCTTCTCGATCTTATAAAGAGGGGGCAAAGAAGCCCTGAGAGGATTGAGAATGCGATAGAGAACCTTGAAAGATTGAAAGAGAGAACTGAGGATCTCGTGGAGGATTTGAAAGAGAGATCTCAACAGGAACAAAGAGGATTTTTATCCAATCTATACGATGCCATGGACATCTTAGAGGATGAGGTACAAAACGAGGATGAGCTATATGAAAAATACATCTATATCATGAACGTTTTACCATTTTTGAACCCACAGAACTACGCATCCACGATAAAAAACCTGTTGCTTAAAGAGAACTGCATCGAAGTATCCACATCCAACAGGATAACGATAAGAGATGTTAGAAGTGCAATTATACATATTGAAAAATTATTCAGAGAGAACAGGCTTTCTGAGATGGATTTCAGCTTCTCTGTGAAACATCTGGGGTGGTACTATGAAAGAGAGGATTAAAAAGATTATAGAGAAAGCATTATCACAGTACAGAAAAAAAGAAATTTCTGAGGGCTTATTGAGCGGTTATACACTTTACATCTTTAAAGAGAGGGAGAGAAGGGGCAAGTATGACGGTTTTCTATATCTTTACAATCCAGAGAAGGCATATTTAAAGGATGTCCTATCAGATAAATTTAAGAGGATAAAAACAGGTTATACACCGAGAATAGCACTTATACTCACTGAAGATGAGCTTATTGTAAAGGATTACAGAACAGATAGGAAGATCAAAAAGACTCTCAAGAAGGTAAACAAAACCTTCCTTAAGAAGATCGAAAAAGCCCTATCCGAGCCAGAGGAGGAGAACTTCAATAAGCTCTTTGACAGGACGGATATCATCGAGGAGTTCTACATCCTCTATAAGAAGTCGCGAAAGTATCTACAGGACTGTATTACAGGCATAAGTGATGAGAATCGCCGTGATGAGTTTGTTGACAATCTGATGATGCAGATGCTCACCCTGTGGTATCTTCAGGAGAGAGGCTTTTTCAACAAAGATACCTCCTACTTTATAACGAAATTCATGGAAATTAAGCAGAAGAAGCTTGATGGTGGGTTAAGGAGCTATTATGAGTTCCTGAAATACTTCTCTGATAAAGTGAGCAATAACATTGGTGAATTTCTGTGTAAAGATGAGGCTCTCGGGGAAGTGACTGTTCTTGGGCCTGCTGTTTTCTTGAACGGTGAGATTGAGCCAGATGAGGCGATAACCATCCCTGATCGATGCTTCTATAAGGAGGGCTTCACCGATCGTCTGATCACAACACCCCCAAAGAAGGTTGACCCAGAAGTTCCACTCCTCAACCTCTTTGAGAGCAGGGACTGGGTTGAGGGAGATATCGATGAGTTTGTTCTCGGTGCACTCTATGAGAAGCTCATGACAGAGGATCTGAGAAAGCGTACCGGGTCATACTACACCCCGGAGGAGATCACCCGATACATCTGTAAGAACACGATAGAGCCTTACCTTCTTGATAGGGTGAATGAGGAGTCTGGGAGAAGCTGGGGGTCGATCGATGAGGTGATAGAAAATGGGGATAGAGAGGCACTTCTCACGCTTTTCAGGAAGCTTAAGGAGATAAAGATCCTTGATCCTGCAGTAGGTTCTGCCCACTTCTTGGAGAGTGCGATCAATCTTCTTCTTGGCATTTATGAGAAGGTATGGGAGAGAGCACGTGAGATCGGACTTAAAACTGGACTTGAGATCCTGGCAGCCAATGAAAAGGGATACATTGAGCCGATAGACCTTCTTAAAATCCCGGATAGTGAAGATGGAAGAGAGCAGCTTAAGTTATATGTCAAGTTCTTCATCATCCTCTCAAAGAATGTCTACGGTGTTGATATAAACCCTTCTGCTTTGAAAATAGCAAAAGCAAGGTTGTTTTTAACTCTGGCAAAGCATTTTAAGGTAGGCAAAGAAAAAGATATCTTCATAAGATTCCCCAACGTTCATTTTAATCTAAGAGAAGGAAATTCTCTTATTGGATATGTGAATAT
>QMTN01000051.1 GCA_003651105.1 Thermoplasmata archaeon | reverse complement strand
GCGTCCTGATATTCAACACCACTCTGTCTTCTTTTCAGCCCCCGCTCCACAGTACACCCACCGCACCTGTTTCCTTGAGCTCCCTGCACACCTTTATCTTTTTATCTGGAGAGGAAACATCGATCATATCCCTCAGATACACCCTGTTGCAGTGCTTACAGCTCAGGGAACAGGCTCTGCCGGATAGGGATAGGGAAGGAAACCTCGGCCACACGTAGTAGGCCTTAAACACCTTCCCCATAAGACTTCCTTACCTCCATTGCCATCTTGATCAGTTCATCATCAGATAACATCCCTTTTCTCTCTCCCTCGATCTTCACCCTCCTGACAAGATCCCTGATCTCATCCTCATCCATCTCGATCCCCAGCTCCTTTAACTTCAACTCTATAATACGCCTTCCGCTGTGCTTGCCCAAGACGATCCTCCTCTTATTCCCAACTATTCTTGGATCGATGGGCTCATAGGTCCTGGGGTTTCTGATCACCGCAGCCACATGGATTCCAGACTCATGGGCGAATGCGTTCTCTCCAACGAATGGCTGGGAGAGGGGGACATCTATTCCCGCGTATCTCGAAACCATCTCGGATAATTCCTTCAATCTGGTGGTATCTATACCCAGATCGATACCATAGAGATACTGCAAGGCCATCACGAGCTGTTCAAGGGGGACATTCCCGGCTCTTTCTCCCCAGCCATGGACGGTCGCACATACATATCTGGCTCCAGATTTGAGAGCGGTTAGAGCGTTTGCAAGGGATAGACCGAAATCGTTGTGCAGATGCGCAGAGATTGGTAGAGACGTGTATTTGTACATTTCCGAGAAAAGGTATTCTATCGCTTCGGGTGTTGCACAACCCAATGTATCCGTAAATCCAATCCTTTTAGCACCGCTGTCTTCGGCAATCCTGACGAACCTTTTCAGCACCTGGATGGGTGTTCTCGTACTATCTTCTGTGCTGAAGCTCGGAGTTATTCCATGCTCTTTCACGTAATCTATTGCATCGATGATCCTTCCATCTATCTCCTCCACTCTCATATCCAGCTTGTATCTCAAGTGGAGGGGGGAAGACGCTATGAAGAGCAGAATGACATCGACATCCGCCTTGATGGCGGAATCTATATCATCTTTCCTCAATCTGGATAGAGCGAGAATCCTTGCATTCAATCCCTGGTTTGCTATGAGTTTGACGGTTTTGAGCTCCCTGTCAGATATAGCAGGAAATCCAGCCTCTATCTCCTTTATCCCTATCTCGTCGAGAAGCATCGCTATATCGAGCTTCTGCTCTGGAGAGAAAGCAACTCCGGGCATCTGCTCCCCATCCCTGAGAGTGGAATCATAGATTATGATATCGTTTCCCCAGGGAAAGTTCACATTCCTGTTGTAGATGCTCAGAGCAAGATCACTTCCAGAAGTTCCATTCATCTCTGCCATACCTCTCATCTATGAGCCTTTCGGTTAACCCCCTCTCAAAATCGGTTGGTTCATCCTTCTCAAATTCAACACCGAGGCTCTTGCTGAACTCTTCTGATAACAATCTCTTCATCTCCTCTATGCTCACTGATGAGCCCTCCCTCCTTAAGCTCGTTACCTCCGTCTTTCCCTTCTTCAGAAGAATCCTTCTCATCACATCGAGATCGCTGTCAACGATTATGGTTCCATGCATCAGGATTACCTCTCCCCTCATCACCATCGCGGATCCAGATACCTTCCTTCCATTTACCAATACATCATTCGGCTGCTTGAAATCCGCATCGATTCCGGTATTCTCGATGGCAGAAACTATGGATCTGCAGATTCTGGAGAAGATGGTATTGGGATTCCTCGCGACAGATCTGAAAACCAGGGAGTAGATCAGACAACCCTCATCAGTATATATCGTCCCTCCACCGCTCCTCCTTCTAACAATGATTATCCCTCTCCTTCTACATTCTTCGAGATCAACATCCCTTACGCTCTGCATCCTTCCAATGGACACGCCCGGCGGGGATCTTCTGTAGAAATGCAGGGTATTCGGTACGATATCCCTCGACCTCGCTATGGAGATAGCATCATCGAGTGCCGTAACATAGTATGGATGAGCGAGATCGGTATCCAGCAATCTCCACTTCTTCACAAAATAGGGATGCCAAATAGCGATAAAAAGGATACGCAAAAGATATATAGATACCAGTCCTCTCAGCCAATGGTGAGGAGAGTCATCATCCTGATAGCTGTGATCTCGATGATTCCTTTCCTTCAGGTTGGGAAATCTGAGGAGATGGAGATAAGCGAGGCACCCTCTTTTGTCCTGGAAGGAGAAAACCTGAAGATCAGGGTAACTTGTGGTGGAGAGGCTGTACCGTTTGCGGATGTGTATCTGGAGAGGGAAGGCATAATCTCCTTATCATCTAGGACTAACGGATCAGGTTATGCAGAGATCCCTATCCCGGATGTCAATTTTTCTGTGCCTTGCAAATTGAAGGTGATGAAAGAAGGTTACGGTGTTGCGGAGAGGGATGTGTGGATAATGGATAGACCAAGATTACACGTTGTTGCCCCAAAGGTTGTTGAGGAAGGTAGCAAGGTAGAAATAAGGGTTGTCGATGATGAGCTGAGAGGGGTTTGCAATGCCATTCTATCTATAGATGGAGAAGAGGTTCTGACAAACGAGACCGGCTGTTATCTCTACGATGTTCCGGAAGTTGGATTCTCAACCTACTTAGAAATTAATGCCAGAAAGGAAGGTTATGAAGAGGCGGAGCAGATCAGGATGTGGATAGCAGATAATAGATCGTGCAAGATATCTGCTCCCCTCTATGTGTATGAAGGGGAACAGATAGAGATAGTTTATCATGGAGAGAATGGGGCGAGCATATCGTTCGGCGAGAGAGTGTTTGAGGGTAAGGAAGTAAAGATTAAGGCTCCGCATCTGAATGAAACGAGAGTCTATCTTGTAAAGGTGTACGATGATGAAGGAAAATTGCTGGATTATAAGTTCATGATCGTACTCGACAGAAAGGAAAGATCCATCATCCTGTCTCCATATCGGGTCTTCGAGGATAGCACCTTCAATCTCTCCCTCTTCTCCTTAGAAGATCTTCAGCCCATATCAAATGCCAAGATAAATTTCATGGGAAATATCGTGACCACAGATGAGAGAGGAAACGCTGAACTTACAACTCCAGCTATAGATGAGGATTATAAGCTATGCTCGATAGAGGTGATGGATGAGAATATCTCGTGCGAGACCAAGTACCTCTGGATAGAGAAACCGGCAGAGGAAATGCTCATCATAGAAGGTCCATCCGTGGTAGAGGCTGGAGAAAATGTCACCTACAATATAACCGATATCAATGGAGCGAGAATCTTTGCGATCCTCTACATAGGGAATACAACCGTTTATGCATTCAATGGCTCAGCCGTTGTCAGGATACCCTACACAAATGAATCCCGATACCTTTCCATCATCGCCAGATCCCCGGGCTACCTCGAAGCTGAGAAGATAGTCTACGTGATAGGAAAGGAGAAGAGCCTTGTAATAGATGTGGATGATACGGTGAGGGAGGGGGAGGATTTCCAGGTTGAAATAAAGGATCAGGACGGGAATGGGGTTGGCAATGCAGTGGTCTGGTTCAATTTCAAGAGCTACCACACCGATGAAAACGGCAGGCTATCCCTCCTGGCGCCAGACGTCCTGCTCACCACAAGGTATCTCATCTTCGCGGAGAAGGAAGGTTACAGGTCGGCATCGAGATGGATAACCATCCAAGAAGTTGGTATAGGTAAGAGGTTCATGAAGATCATATCTCCCCTCTCTCTCAATCCGGGTCAGGCTTTCGAAGTAAAGGTTATAGATGCAGATGGAGAAGGTATAGGAGGCGTTGACTTAACCATCGAGTATGGAGGGATCAAAAAGGAGTTTAAGACGGACGAGGAAGGTTATGCCTGGCTTGTTGCCCCTTCAGCCGAGAAAGAGGATTTCATGATCGTATCAGCCAGGAAAGAGAGGTATATCGAGGATTCGGTCATGATAAGGCTTTTACCCAGGTACAGCGGTCTACCTCATCTGATGATCTATCCATCCAAGACCTCTCTCATGGAGGGAGAGGACCTCATCATACAGGTAAAGGACGATGGGGGCGAGGCCGTTGAAGGCGCTGACGTATGGATAGATGGTCATGCGTACAGCCTGAAGACCGATACCAATGGCATTGTTGCATTGAAGGTTCCGGATGTGAAGGTTGACAGGAGCTGTTTCATCTATGCGACGAAGGATGGTTACAACTTTGGATACGCATGGATAAGGGTGATGAACAGAATAAACCTAGAAGAGCACCTTTCCATAGAGGCAAACGATACCGTGAGAGAGGGAGAAAAGCTGATCGTGAGGGTAAGGGATCTATCTGGCAACCCATTACCGGGTGCCCGCGTCTGGTTTAACTACAGGGAAGAGATGACAAATTCTAAAGGTGAGGCTACTTTTACAGCTCCATCCGTGGAAAAGGACACTTACTTTCTGATCGCGGTTGAATCAGAGGGTTATGCGCCGTCCTACCGGCTTGTCAAGGTTATGGACGTTCTGAAGGGGAGGATACCCCTGAACATATCCGCACCACCGGCAATCTTTGAGGGAGAGCCCATCGATT
>QMTN01000050.1 GCA_003651105.1 Thermoplasmata archaeon | reverse complement strand
GCTCGATCCAAGGGATATTTTTTATGACCTGGAAATTAACAAAAGAGTTAAGAATTAGCCCTCACCCGGGCGGGATGGATAAACGGGGTAGTGCAGAAAAGAAGAGAAGTCTCTCCCTCAGGGAGAGGGAGCTTATAGAGTTCCTCGTCGATGTCTCCATCTATCTCGCCCAGAAGGAACGAGGAACCAGGAGCGAGGAACGAGGATTCTCATCTCCTTGTTCCTAGTTCCTTTCTCCTCGTTCCTCCTCTAACATGAAAAGGTCAAATTCAAATCAGAAAGAGGGAAGGAGCAGAACGATCAGGCCTGACAAGAGGAAGCCCATCGCCTTAACCCCCAGGGATAAGGAGATTCTGGTGAGGGTGTGGCAGGATAAGATGCTATACACATCACAGATAGCCAGGATATTCTTCCCTTCTCCTGAGGCTGCCAAGGCAAGACTGCGAAAGCTTTGGGAGAACGGATATCTGGAGAGATCTTTCCTCCCTACTCTCATCTTCCACGGATCATCAGAGGCACTCTATCTCCTCGACAGAAAGGGGGCGGATATCGTCTCTGCGAAGCTGGGAGTTGACAGAAACAGGATACTGCAGACCATCCGATACCTGAAAGGGAAGATAGAGAAGAAGAGCTTTCTTCTCTCCCTCGACCATACCCTGGCTCTGGCGGAGTTCAGAATAGCCTTCGAGGAGGCTGCAAGAGCTCACGCGGATGTGGAGTATGAAAGATGGATACCGGAGAGGATGTGTCAGGATAAATACAGCGTATACAGCTTCAGCGAGGGGAAGACAACCGGGAAATTCAGACCGGATGGATACGGACAATACAGGTATCAGGGGAAGCCTTTCTCATTCTTCGTCGAGGTTGACCTCGGCACCATGTCGAGGAAAGCGTTTGAGGGGAAGGTGGTGAGATATCTGGATTACAGCAATTCGGGCAGATATGAGGAGAGGTATGGGACGAAATTCTTCAGGGTTCTCGTCGCAACCATCGGAAAAGGGAGGCTTGAGAACCTGAAGAGGGTTACAGAGAGACACACGGATACGATCTTCTGGTTCACAACGCTGTCTCATATCTGCAGGGAGAGGTTCTTCGACAGGATCTGGCAGAGAGCGGGGAAAAGGGGGATATACTCCCTCCTTGATAGGACATGAGATTATGAGAGAAGCAAGCAGAAAAAGGATAAGCCTGCCCGGATCCCTCATCGAGCTTTTCGAGGATAAGGAGAAGGCGCAGATGGAGATAGCCAGAGCCGCCGTCAGGGATCTGGTACTGAGAGGGAAAATATCCCCATCTATGGGAGCTGAGATCCTCAGGATGAAAGAGGAGGATTTCGAGGCCTTGATGAGGGGAGAGGAGATACCTGTGATCGATGAAAAATCATGGATGGGATAAAAATAAGGGACATACGGAACGGGGACTGGTACTGGATACACAAGGTCATCTATGAGAGATATGCCGAGAAGATAGGGGCTCTCGGACTGGCCCTGTATAACGCCTATGCCTATTACGCTGACAGGCAGGCCAAATGCTTCCCCACTCAGAAGACCATAGCGAAAAAGCTTGGGATAGGAAGAAGGACGGTTCAAAAGCTGAATAAGATCCTGGAGGAGAACGGCCTGATCAGGATAGAAAGCGGAAAGGAGAAGGGAAGGGCGAACACGATCTATCTCCTCAGGGTGGGGTGCTCAGAAGAGGCGCAGGGGTGCGCATCAGATCCTCACCCATCAGCGCATGAGGGGCACACCGTCAACAAGAATAAGAATAACAGGAAAGAATTAACAATAGATCCCTCTAAAGAGGGAGGAGATGGGAGACACACCTTTGGAAATGAGGATGTCAACTCCCTCATCTCATTCCTCAAGGAGAGGATGGGGCTCAAAAAGCTTGACGGCTCGGAGAGGCAGAACAGGAGATACTGCTGGCTCTGCCTGAGGAAGTTCGGCTCAAGGGAGGTTGTTGAGAAGCTGATAGAGATGGGGGCGAGATCCAAATTCCACTCACAGAATCTGACCAGCTTCAGATATCTCTACAACCACGGCGTGAAGATAGCAAACGAGCTGAGGGGGAAGATGAACAGGGTGGCCATCATCAAATAAATGCGAATTGCGGATTGCGAGTTTTTAAAGGAGACCGATTCATCTGAACGTTAGAACGTGCAACGGTTTTCTCCTGTCTCCTGTCTCCGGCCTCCTGTCCCCGTTATCAAATATGGAGAGAAACCTAACCGACAAAACCTACATACTCTGCCTTGATAACAACGAGAAGATCTACCTGACAGATGAACAGGCGAAACAGTGCAGGGCTGCCCTCCTTTCGGGAAAGGAGTTCATCCTGATGGAGGAGAACCTGCTTAAGACAAAGGCCATAAAGTATATCCTCCCTGCCAGAGAGGTGGAAAGGGCGGAGAGGATAAAGAGGGGCGAGTGGATGTGTGAGTACGGTTTCTGGCATCAGAAGGGCGAACAATGCGGCCACGGGTTGTTGAAGAGGCTGAAATCCCCAGATCAAAGCGAAGCGTAGGGCGGAGAGCGTAGGGCGTAAGGCGTGAAGAGTATCGACTCTTGAGGCTCTAAGCTATATATCCCCTATCAAAAGGTCAAAAGGAATTCGCTCAAATTTTCTTCAAGTGTAGCGTCTACCTGCGGCCGATCCTCGCTACACTCAACGATAGAGCGAAGCAGATAAATGGCGGATCTAAACAGGGTTCTACTCATCGGAAATCTGACATCAGATCCTCAGATGCGACAGACCTCTCAGGGAAAGGATATGGCATGGTTCGGGCTGGCCGTAAATCAAAGATATAGAGGCGAGGATGACGAGATAAAAGAGAATGTCTGCTTCCTGGATGTCATAGCCTGGGGGAGATTGGCAAGGATATGCGCGGAGAACCTGAAAAAGGGAAGTCTGGTCTTCATCGAGGGAAGGCTCCGATACGGAAGCTGGGAGGAAGATGGAGATAAAAGGTCAAAACTGGAGGTGGTGGCCAGAAAGGTCTTCCTCCTCTCTGTTCTGAAATCTCCCCATTTCCGTCCTGAGTGGGGAGATGACAGAACAGAACCTTAAAAACTGGATAGAGGAAAAGCCCTTCCCTCTTGAAAGGGCGGTAGATCTGTAGCTACAGAGATTAAGCGGGGAAAGATCGCCAGCAGGCCTGCCTCGGACAGGCTGGCGACCGGGCAGGCCCTCCTTCCCCGCATAAAGACTCATGTCGAAGATAACCCCTTTCGCAAAAACTAACTTCAGAAACGAGGAGAAGCTGTTCGGGATAAAGAGAGAGGACAGAAGATACCATATCTACATCATAGGCAAAACAGGGATGGGAAAGACCTCTCTTCTCTTGAACATGATCCTATCTGATATATCCTCAGGAGAAGGCGTAGGGGTGATAGACCCTCACGGTGACCTGTGTGAGACGATCCTCGATTACATACCGGCATGGAGGATAAACGACGTTATATACTTCAACCCCTCAGATACGGATTACCCCATCTCCCTTAACATCCTGGAGAAGACGGACCCATCGAGGAGACACCTGGTGGTATCAGCTCTCATCTCCATCTTCAGGAGGATGTGGAGGGATTTCTGGGGGCCAAGGCTTGAACACCTCTTCAGAAACACCTTACTCGCCCTGTTAGATTATCCAGGCCATTCCACCCTTCTGAGCGTGGGGAGGATGCTATCCGATCCGAAATACAGGGAGAGGGTTGTGAGAAAGATAAAAGATCCTATAGTTAAGGCCTTCTGGGAGAGGGAGTTCGCAGGCTATCATATCAGGCTACGATCAGAGGCACTGGCTCCTATTCAGAACAAGGTGGGACAGTTCCTGACAACTCCCCTCATAAGAAACATCGTGGCTCAGATCAAAACGAGGATCGATTTCAGAAAGGCGATGGATGAGGGGAAAATACTGATCTGTAACCTCTCCAAGGGGAAGATAGGAGAGGAGAACTCCTCCTTCCTCGGATCTCTAATAGCGATAAAGCTCCAGCTCTCAGCCATGGAGAGGGTGGATCTGCCGGAGGAGAGAAGGAGAGATTTCTTCCTCTACATCGATGAGTTCCAGAACTTCATCTCAACCGAGATATTCCCCGACATCCTCTCCGAGGCGAGGAAATACAGGCTCTGCCTGACCATGGCTCATCAGTATATCTCACAGCTTGATAGATCCCTGATGGAGGCGGTCTTCGGAAATGTCGGAACGATAATCTCTTTCAGGGTTGGGATAGAGGACGCTGAGTTCCTCGAGAGGATGTTCCTCCCTTCCTTCAGCAAAGAGGATCTCATAAACCTGGATAGATACAGGATATACCTGAGAATGGCCATAAACGGCAAAAGCTCTAACCCCTTCTCAGCAAAGACCCTGCCTCCTCTCTACGGATTCGATTATCAGGGAAACAGGGAGAAGATAATAAGGGTTTCGAGACAGAGATATGCCGTGAGAAGGGAGGAGATAGAGGGCAAGATCGAAAGATGGGCGAAGGGGCTTTAGCTCATTGAAAATAAAAAGCACCGCCGAAGCGGCATATCAGATGATTTCAGAGGGAGATTATGCTTAGTCCTTCTATTCTTTCATAATGCCTCCGATTGTTTGTGCAAAGAGGAATCCCGTAGTAAAGAGAGGTCGAAGCAAT
>QMTN01000049.1 GCA_003651105.1 Thermoplasmata archaeon | reverse complement strand
CTATAATATGGGGTAAAGATTACAAATCGAGTATATCAAAATTTTTAGCTCTTTCAGATGATTTAGACAAGAAAGATTTGGAGTTGCTCGGCGAGATAGCAAAAAGCATAGCTAGGTTGAGGTTTGAGGAATTGAAAGTTACTGGAAATCTGAGTGAAGATAGATTCGAGTTTTTTGAAAGTGGAGTGAAAGAGATGGAGGAGGGTAATTTCAAACAGGGTTTCTCAAAGATATACGCCTTCCTGTCAGGCGAATATGAAGAAGAATCAAAACATGATCAAAACAAGATTGATTATGTGATCTTGATCGTGGTGGTATCTCTACTGTTTCTAGTTATCTCAGCCGATGTTGTTTTGATTTTGCGGAGAAATAAAGTTTAGATTTTTTCTGTGTAAATCGAAAACCTTTATAAATTTTGTATGTATGCCAAATCTGTATGTCCTTTGAGATCAGGATAGTTAGTAACACCCCTTTGACAGGAGAAAACGATTTGGAGAAAGCAACAAAAACCTTTCTCTATCAGATAGGTTATCTATCAAAGGGTGCTGATCCCGAGATTCCTTTCAAGATCTTCTTCGATTTCTTCCTAAAGCATCCAACCAAGGCATGGATGGTCGAGGAGATAGCATCCCAGCTGAAGGTATCGAAACCCACAATTTATAGGCATCTGAACAAGCTCAAGGGTTTGGATATCCTCGAAGATGTCCAGATAACGGATGAGGGAGGGCAGGGGAAGAAGGCGTACCGGTTGAGATACGGCAACTTCGAGAAGGCATGGAGCTTTGTTGAGGCTCACGTCAAGGTTGCACTCGAGAATTATAGCAAGACGGTTGAGCATATCCAGAAGCTACTAGAGGAGAGGTGATGGAATGGCAAAGAAGAAGGGTTGGAGACTGACTGAGGGTTCCAAGTACAAGATAATATCCTTGGGAGCGAGGGACTCGGTGATAGAAACTACGGGTATCTTCAAGGGTTTCGCAAACCTGGGTATGGAGGATGTCGGTCTCTGCATAGAGGTGAACAAGGGAAGGAAGAAGATCATGAGGATAATACCTCTCCAGGTTGTGCTCGCCATAGATGTGCTTTCCGAGAAAGAGGAAGAAGAGAAGAAGGGCGGAGAAGAGGTTCCCGGATTCTACACCTAATTCATTTATATATTGGTTTGATTATTTTAGTATGATATGAAAAAAGAGCCGATCATAGAGCTCTCCCACGTAACGAAGATATATGGTGAGTATGAGAAGAGTGTCATCGCCCTGAATGACGTATCTCTCAAGATCTTTCCAAAGGAATTTATAGCTGTAACCGGTCCATCCGGATCCGGAAAATCAACGCTCCTCCACTGTATGGGTCTCCTTGATAGACCAACCGAAGGGAAGATTTTCATAGAGGGGAGGGATGTTTCTAGGATTAGTGGTAAGGATATAGCCGTTCTTAGAGGAAAGAAGATAGGTTTCGTCTTCCAGAGCCACAACCTGATACCCAGATTAACAGTTATAGAGAACGTGATACTACCAGGTCTCATAGCTGGAAGGAAGAGGGTTGAGCTTGAGAAGAAAGCAATAGAACTGCTCAGGGAGGTTGGGATAGAGCACAGGGCAAAGCACAGGGGGGCGCATCTATCTGGAGGTGAACAGCAGAGGGTAGCCATAGCAAGAGCTCTCATAAACGATCCGATCATCGTACTAGCCGATGAACCGACCGGTGCTCTAGATACTGAGAGCAGTAAGGAGATCATGGATCTGCTCGAGGAGATGAATAAGAACAGAGGGGTTACCGTGGTTTTTGTCTCCCATGATCCAGAGATAGCGAGATATGGAAGAAGAAGGATAGAGCTCGTTGATGGATCTGTTACCTATGACGGGGTGAACAGATGAGCATAAGCAGGAGCTTTGCATGGAGCGAGATAAAGGAGCACAAGCTGATATATACCGTGATCATCCTGGTCATAGCCTTCACCATGGCATCCTTCCTTCTGGAGAATGCATACATAAATTACATGATGCAGGTTGTCAATGAAACCGTCAAGAACGTTACCGCGGATGTCATCATAACGAATCCAGATTGTGACGTCAGGGATCTTTATGGGACCGAGACGACCATGAAGAATGCCGGAGAGATCGCCAGGTTAATAGAGGAAAGGTTCCCGGGATACAAGGCATCGGTTAGGGTTACCGCCCAAGCGACCTATGGGGTTGGCTTGGCCAATGAGTCTGCGGATGGCTGTACATTGCAAGGCATTGATATACATGATGATGTGATGGTGGAGAGCCTCAAGAAGAAGATAGTTGCGGGCAGGTTCTTCAGGGATGATGACCCCATACTCAGGGGACACACCCCTCTCTACATAAAGATCAATGCACCAGGAAATCTACCGGATATAGTTTATGGAGCTGGTCAGAGGTTATTGAGAGAGGATGAACCCTATCCAGTCATAGTCGGCGCAGCCGCAGCCAAGGTTCATCCCTCCATCATATCAGTGGGTAAGGAGCTCGATCTCTACATATGTGCATCCGCGAGGGGAGCAAACTATGCGAGCATAAGGGTGAAGATCATAGGTCTCTATGAAAGCGGAACGCCAACCATAGATGCGATGATATGGTTCATCCCAGCCGATTCCCTCAGGGAGATAAAGTGCTATGGGAAGGTCAAGGGAAGGAGCTGGATCATACCCGGGATAGGGAGTTTCCATGGTTTCAATCCCATAGAGGTTGACAGGAATATGGGAGATGCGGTGATAGTGAAGGTTCCACCTCCATCCATATCCATAGATCCCATAGGCTACTCGGAAGAGGTTAAGAGAAGGATCCAGTCTATTGTTCCAGATCTGAAGGTTTTCTCGTGGCATGACCTTCTCGTCTATGGAGCTGGTTCCATGCAAGATGTCGTCACCATCCTGCTCTGGGGAAGCATGGGCGTGACCTTACTACTGTGTGGTGCCGCAATAAAGTACGTGATGGATTCCATAATAATAAGGAAGATGAGGGAGATAGGATCCCTGAAGGCTTTTGGGGCAAGGGATAGGGTGATCTTCAAGATATTCCTCTACCAAGGGCTCTTCATAGGTTCCCTATCCGGCGTGCTTGGAATACTTATCGCTATCCTCGTGATGAAGATCGTTAACTGGTATGGTATCAGCATGCAGTTCATAGCTGGGACGCAGTTGAAGATAGGCTTTGTTGTCAACTGGTTCACGGTTGCCATATCCATAATTCTTCCCATCCTCCTCTCAATAGCTGCAGCTTCCATACCAGCCAAGAAGGCTGCAATGCTTCCGCCCGTTGAGGCTCTCAGGAGGGGAGAGATATCCCTCTAGATGAGCCTCATCTGTCCCTTTCCTCCATAGATGATCAGGGGATTCACAGCATCATCGTTCTGCAGGATCTTTATGATTTCCCTCGATGATGTGGATATTTCTATCTCCCTCGTTCTTCCATACCTACCCTTCGATATTACTCTAGCGGTTATTATACCGAGCATGTCGAGCTCTGATATGAGATCCGCTATCCTCCTCTGGGTGAGGCTCTCGACACCGAGTCTCTTTGATAGCTGTCTGTATCTCTCATAGACCTCTCCGGTCGTCATGCTGGGTTTTAATCCCTGCCTCTTCTTCTCCCTCTCCTCCTTTATCATCGCAAGAAGAAGGATCTTCGATTGGAGAGGAAGACTCTTTATCACTTCCGCAACATGATCCAGCTCTATCTTGTGCAGAGCCTTCCTGACGTGCCTTTCTGTTACTCTCGTCGCATTCTCCCTTTCAGCCAGCTCTGCCGATACTCTGAGAAGATCCAGGGCTCTCCTTGCGTCTCCATGCTCCTGCGCAGCCAAGGCGGCGCATAAGGGAATAACTGAAGGTGATAATGCTCCAGGTCTGAATGCCTTCTTAGCTCTGTGCTCCAGGATATCTTGTAGCTGTCTCGCATCATAGGGATAAAAGATCATGTTTTCCTCTCCCAAGGATGATTTTACCCTTGGATCCAGGAACTCGGTGAACTTGAGATCATTGGATATTCCGACGAGGGATACCTTTGCCCTGCTCAGATCGGAGTTTATCCTCGTCAGGGTGTAGAGAGCCTCGTCTCCCTTCAGCTTATCTATCTCATCGAGGACAACTATGGTTACCCCTCCCTTCTCATCTAAAGCTTTCGTCAACCTCGAGTAAACCTCATCCGTTGGCAAACCCGTGAAAGGTATCCTCTCCTCCCACCTATCTATGAGATGGTTCGCTATGTTCTGCAGTAATCTGTAATGGGTATCGACTACCTCGCAGTTCATGTAGATGAAGTTGACATTCCTGTTCATTTCCTCTCCCTTCTTCATCAACTGTTTTCCGACATGCTTTGTTACAGCTGTTTTGCCGGTTCCGGTCTTACCGTAGATGAAGATGTTTGATGGCGCTTCTCCTCTCAGGGCTGGAAGGAATATCTGAGCAAGTGTCTCTATCTCCCTTTCCCTGTGAGGTAGTTCTTCTGGAGTGTAGGTTGGTCTCAGGACTTCTCTATCCAAGAATATGGTCTCCCTTTCCAAGAGAGTGTCAAATATGTCTGTTAACATCTGATCCTCCCCGCGGGTTTTTTGTTATACATTTTTCGTTTTTTAATGTTGCTAGACCCCTTTATTTCGAGTGGAAATCTTAGTAAGAAGATAGAGATATTTGGTTTATTATGGTTT
>QMTN01000048.1 GCA_003651105.1 Thermoplasmata archaeon | reverse complement strand
TCTTGGTGATACGCTGTCAACTTGTAGATTCCTGGGAAAAGATCGGTTATGTTGTAGATGCCATAGGAATCTGTGTAAATGGTGTAATTCTCTCCTGTCACCCTGTTCTTCAGCTCTATCCTCACATTCTCCAATGGTTGATCTATACCCTCATCATAGCTTCCATTTCTATTGATATCATCAAAGATCCTGCCTTCCAGGTTTGCCGGCTCTATGGCTATGTTTATGGTTCTGTTGTAATCAACGCCCGGCTTCCGCATGGCTTCTTCTTCTGATATTGGGATCGTTACCTCCTCTAGCAGATACCTATGGAAGTTATCCACGGTCAGCTCCAAGGATAGAGTTACGTTACCGGCTGGAGCTATAACATGATATCTTCCATCCTTTCCAGTTATGTGGTAATCATGGGGTATCCTTTCCACGGTTCTGTTTATCAAGATTTTTCTCTCGGTTCCGTTCTCTATCACCGTTCTCTCCACCTGAAGAATCTGCCTGAAATCGTCTCTCACTATAACAATGACATTCTGCATGGGTTTACCCATGCACGTAACCGTTCCGTTTATCCTTGCACCCTCGTAGTACTTGGCAATAACGACTGCTGGCATTCCCAAGCACAAGCTGGCTCTGTGGAAGTAGAGAGATCTCGTGGCATTCAATGGCGATAGATACTTTATGACGAAATGCTTGAGTCCAGCTGTTGGTTGGTATGGATATGGATACCTTTCGGTATTCACATAGGTTGCATTGTAAGAGATGAAGGGTAGACCGAAGAACGTCGCATTCACTCCTTTCACTGCCTCCTCAAAGATGTTCTTGTGTAACCCCTCCAGATAGGGATTCAGCTGGACTATTGTATCGCCCATGAAAATAATACGGGTAGGTGGCTGAGATCCAAAGTAAACCCTGTATACCATCGAGTTGTAGAATGGATCCTTTCTCTCTATCCAAGGCACAAGTCCGAGGTTCCTGAGTTCCTCTCTTGGCAATGCCTTTGATAGGTTCTCTATCTCATCTGGAGTGTATCTCTTTCCGAACATGTCTATATAGTAAAGTTTGAAGTAATCGTCCTCATCGGTCTCGTAACCAAATGTTCCTTTATCAGAGAGAAAGGTGAAGACATTGAAGATGTTGATATCATAGCCTTCGACACCATAATATCTTATGCTCCATCCGGTTTCGAGCTGGATATCTCTGTAAAGCATAACGATCTGCTCCTCATTCAAATTATCTGTCAATAACTTAACAGCATCATGATACATGGCGTTCTTCTCCCTAACTCTATACCTCTCACCGCCGTACTCCTTGCCTATTATCTCTCCATAAGATGAATTCGAAGAATTTCTATGGTGGATCGGATCCTCGAGTATATCAACCAGTTTTGTAGAGTTGTTGCCCAAGTATCTGCTAAATATCTCCTTGATTCCCCCGGATACCTTTCCATCGTTTCTGACCATATCTCCTTCAGCCAATCTAACTATCAGAACAGCAATAGCTTCTTCCTCGCTTTGCGCTGTGTGGAAGTTTCCTGCCGGTTCGATTCCGCTCTGGAAGTTATCCGCAACGGTTGGATGCTCTCCCATCGCTGCGCAGTAAAAACCGTAGTCCCACCACGATATGAAAGCTGGCCTATTCTCTTCGTTCTTGATATCCCTGTCCTGCTCCCTCAGCCATCTGAAAGCATCTTCCCAGTATTTTTCGGTGTGCAGACTCAGACCAAAGGCTCCTTGGTAATCTTTCCCGAAGAACTCTGTTTTTTTAGCTGATGGTATTGCAGCATCCATAGAGAGGAAGGAGTTTGGAAGAACAACGATGAAGACGACGATGGCTATGCCTATGACATGTGATATCTTCACAGCTTTCTTCAGACCCCTCAAATCCCTTACATTCCTGAGATGCTTCACCATCTGATCGAATCTCAGTTTATCCATGAAGAAAGCCAAGGCGCATGCGGAGAGGATCGCAACTTCAGGAACAAGATCGTTGATGAAACGACCAGCTGAGCCGGTTAGATAAACCTCGACCAAGAACCACACCGTCATGAAAAGGGATGCCTCATCCCATTTCTTTATAAGTCTCTTCCAGAGAATTAGATAGATAAAACCGAACCACGCCAGAAGGAAGAGTGCTGGACCGAAGGACATGAAGGTTCTGCTTATCCCAAAGGTTGATGCCTCTGCGATGGTGAGATAAACCTTGCTCTTCTGAACATAAGCCAGGCCACCGAAGATGTGGTTCGCAAACCTTGATAGAGGTAGTAGCAGGGGATTGGTTGAGTCCTTTATCAGGTAGAGACCATACAGGATAAGCAGAGCGGATACCAAGATCGATGGAACCGTTACCAGCCAGGGTAACCTCTTTTTCGACAGGAACAGATAAACTATACCAAACGCGAGGACAGCCATCGAGGTGACGAAAGCCATGTTGTCTATGGTTCCCTTTGCAAGATAGGATGGCAGAGCTATCGCAAATCCGGTGAACATCGTAACCACGGATACCGAGAGGTTCCTTGGATTCGGGCTACCCTTTACTATATCGATGAACATCATCAGCGTAAAGTACAGGGCGAGGAATGCAAAGAAGAAGTAAGCACCAGCCCATGATAAAGCTTCCATGCCCAGAAAGGTTCCAGCCATGGCTGAGAGGATGATCGATTTCTTGAGGTTCTTCTCTTGAAGGGCTCTCAGGATGAAGAAGTAAAGGGTTGTACCCAGTAGGAGAATGAAGGAATCGTGATCCGCTAGGGAGTAAGCTGATCCGTGACCAGAGCCGAGATGGATGGGTATCAGAGGTATCAGCAGAGCGGATATGAGACCAACTCTCCTGTTGAACAATAAACTTCCTATCATGTAAACCGGTATGACGAGCAGGGCTCCATAGAGAGCGGGTAGGAACTGCATCGATAAACCTATTGCATCATCATCCTGCATGAAGATAGATAAGAATTTGGCGAAGATGACGAACAGGGTGTTGAAGAGTGGTGGTCTCGAGTTTGGTTTACCTATGGGATAGTTAAGTAAGGGATCCGGATCCTTCGTGCTCCAGTACGGGTAATGACCGGTATAGTATTCTTTCTTGACGATCCTCATATTGTAATAGGGGTCTGGACCGGAAAGGAAATACTTATCCTCCAGATCCTTTGCATTTGGATTTATAGCTTCTCCAGATGTTGCGTTGAAGTAGGAGTTCAAAAACAGGGTTATGAAGATGATGAGCATTAAAGATATAAGTGTTACAGCTGTTCTCTTCTCGATCCTGATCATTCCGATCACCAGGCGACAAAGCGTAAGAGGTTTTGTTTATAAATACTTTAGCTTGGGTATGCTCTCTCTGAGTACGCTCGCTATCTGGGGAGCGACCCTGACCTTGCTGTATGCATTCTCTATGGTATCCGTGGATATTATCTCCCTCGCCCCGCTACCCAGTATCTTCTCGATGGCTTCACCTATAAATAAGCCATGGGTGCATGCAACGTGTATCTCCTTTGCTCCCTGCCTCACCATCTCCTCCACCGCCCTCGCCATCGTTCCGCCGGTTGATATTATATCGTCGATTATGGCAACAACCTTATCCTTCACATCTATGCTCCCAGGCTTTATCTCAACCACCTCATCGTCCAGCCTCGTCTTTTCAAGGTGATCGCTCTCACAGCCGAGTAATTCAGATAACCTCCTTGCTCTATCCACAGCTCCTTTATCTGGAGCGATCACCACATCGATGTTCATCCTTTCCATGTATCTCGCTATTTCAGGTATGGCTGAGCATGATATCGCTTTGGTCCCGAAAAAATCGGTGATATATTCTTTATGAGGATCTACCAGAACGACGAGATCTGCATAGTTTCCCAGGATCTCTGCCATAACCTTGGCGCTGACCGCCTCTCCATCCTGGAATTTCCTATCCTGTCTGGCATAACCAAAGTAAGGTACGACCAACGTTACAGAGTTCGGCTCCATATCCTTGGTAGCCGATAGCAGGAGCAAAGCCTCTATGATATTCTCATCCGGATAGGTATTCTGGACGATAACAACATCTTCTCCCCTCAGATCACTCTTTATCCTGACATAACACTCTCCATCTATGAATCTTCTTATCTCAACATCCGCCTCGCTCGCAGATAGCTCCCTTACCAAGTGATCGGCTATCCCTCTGGATGCGGATCCAGGTACCACGTACATGACCCTAGGATAAGAGAGAGGATATTTAGGTTTTTGGATTGCAATGCAGGATTAATCCTATTCTTCTACCTCCACCACAATAGTGAGCATGAACAGACCAGTAACCCCTCCTCCTACAGTTCCACCACAAAGTCCGAATGCAAAGCCCGCTATAGCAAGGGGACTGAAGAAGGCTATGCCGTAATGCGGGCAATGACTAAGGTGGAGAGGAGGTATACTCGCTACATCGCAGAATGCCTCACACCCACCATACTCATCGGCACCCCATACTGCGAAAGTCATCGGACCTACATAGGTGGGCCAAAGCATGATCCACCAAATGAAACATATGGGTGGGATGAGACAGCCGTAAGCAGCTCCCGCACCTCCAGCGTTTAAAACACCAGGTCCTCTAACGTGAATCCCCTTTACTTTTAAATTCGAAATAGGCAGGTTCTCCAATATCTCCTTAATATCCTTGGCATCGAGGGAGCCCTTTCTATTTAATCCTTTCATAAGCTCTTTCAGTATAACCT
>QMTN01000047.1 GCA_003651105.1 Thermoplasmata archaeon | reverse complement strand
GGATGGGGTTTCTATAGAGAACGTCACCATAACGGGCGGATGGAGCAAGAACGAGGGATTGTGGGATGTGTCTGGCATAAGGATATCGGCGAGTGATGTCAGGATAGAGAACTGCGTTATAAGGGATAATCGCCTGGGTATAAATGTCATGACGGGATCTAGAAATCTTACTATAAGAAATAACGAGTTCTTTGGAGATGGCGTCCTTCTGGGTAACTATATTGGGACATGGAGGATGGAGAGGGATGATTTTTATCATAACATAGAAAATAATCTCGTAAACAACAAACCTCTGGTATACATAACCGACGGAAAAGACATGGAGATATCTGGTGAGGTTGGCTCGATCATCCTAGTAAACTGTAGTAGGATAACCATCAAGGATATAACTTTTGGATTGGCGGATTTTCCTCTCATCATAGCTTACTGCAAGGATTGCAGGGTGGAAAATATAAGTGTTGTTGATACGGATGGCGAGATAATCCTCTTCCATTCCAGATCATGCACTCTCAGGAACATCGTGACCAAGAGAAATCTCGTGGGTATATGTCTGGATACCGGATGTTCGGGCAACACGATAGAAAACTGCAGGATCTCTAACTGTTGGATGGGGATCAAAATCTTAGGAGAATCCACTAACAATTATATTCACAACAATCTCGTTTATAACAACTATCAGGGTATCGTGGTAGGAACATACTATCATGGTTGGTTACCCAGGGAAAATATTCTGAAGGGGAATAAAGTGTGGAGGAATTTTATTGGTATCAGTCTCTTGAGAAATGCCACGGAGAACCTGGTGGAGAAGAATTTTATAGGGAAAAGCTTCATAGGGGTGCTCATCAAGGATTCCAATGACAACATGGTTGTAAGAAATACCATGAAAAGGAACCTTCTGCACGCGGTATTTCTGAAATGCAGGAAAAACACACGGTACATGAATTACTGGGGAAAACCGAGGATCTTACCAAAGATAATACCCGGTGTGGGCAAGATGGGAATACCATGGATGAACCTAGATCCCAGACCTATGCGGTGGGCTGTCTAAATCGGCAGATTTTCAGGTTGTCTATGAAATGAAGATTCACCACGAGAATTATTTGATCTTTCGTGCAAACAAATAAAATACCACGAGTACTTCAAGATAGTGAAGGATGGCAGAAAAATGCAGAAACTGCGGTTCAAAAGTTTACCTCGATACCAGATACTGCCCATACTGTGGCTATGAAATTGGAGGTTACAGGAGCGATGAGCTAACTCCATCTGGCAAGAGGTTAATGTTACCTGTAGGTGTCTTGATACTGGTTTCGGCGACCATTTCCATAGGATTGGCTTTCTACATTCTCATCCTGAGATTTTCGTCCCCTAGTTCCATCCCAGATCTCAAAATCTTGATCATTTTACCACTCCTTGCGGTCTTTACCTTGATAATCAGCTTGATCACAAGTAAACTCATCAGCAAGAAAAAGCTGTATGAATATCCAGAGATTCCAAGTTTTTCTCCATATGAAAGTGTACTGGATGAGATCAAATTTGTTACGGAAAGATCCAGTTTCAACATCTACGACATCTTCTTGACAGATCAACATCTAATCCTTTGCTATCTCGACCATATTTGGGTTGGTTACAATTCACCAGCTAGCATTAGAAACTTGACACTGAAAAAGAGATTAAGGGCCAAGGAAGAAGAGATACAACTCCTCAAGAATGATCTGGTTAAATTATCCACCTACAACGGAAGAAACTTTTGTATACCCAAGGATAATGTAGAAGAGATAGTTTTCAAGAAAAGGCCCTTCAAGATATTCAAGATAATCCTTTCTCCAGAGTATCGATCCTCAAAGGCTAAGGTCAGAAAATTTCATTTGATGTATGATGTCAAGCTATCTGGCCAAGATAGATCGTATGTGAAGAGCATACTTGAAAAACACTTTCCAAGTAGAGTTAAAGAGGAGGTATAAATCTATACACCCGACCCTCATAAGGCAGGGAATACTTATATACAACATACCCGTTTTCCAGATTCTATGCCCTACAAGAGTCCAAAACTAACTGTTGATGGGATCATTTTCAGAGAGGGAAAGGTTGTTCTCATAAAGAGAAAAAGAGAGCCGTTTAAGGGGAGATGGGCTTTACCAGGAGGATTTGTAAACTATGGAGAGAGGGTGGAGGATGCTGTCATCAGGGAGGTAAAAGAGGAAACCGGTCTCGATACTGAGATAGAGAGGCTCTTTGGAGTTTACTCAGATCCCAATAGGGATCCCAGAGGGCATACCGTATCAGTGGTCTATATACTCAGAGAGGTGGGCGGTGAACTGAGAGGTGGAGATGATGCATCCTCAGCCAGGTATTTTCCAATAGATGATCTCCCCGAGCTTGCGTTCGATCACTCTCAAATCCTTTCCGACTTCAGGAGGAGCCTGGATGATATGTCCAAGGTGTAAGCTCCTGATGAGAATCGAGGGTGATCATTACGTCTGTAAGAAGTGCGGATACCGGAAAAAGCGCGGAAGCGGAGAAGGGAGGAAGGTATCAATCAAAAGGGTAGAAAGAGAGATACCGGTGATTGAAAAGGATATAGAAACTCTACCTAAGACCGAAGCGGTTTGCCCTGAATGCGGGAATACAGAAGCCTACTGGATCCTGAGACAAACGAGGGCATCGGATGAACCCGAAACGAGGATATACATCTGCACGAAATGCGGATACAGATGGAGAGAATACTGAGGCAAAATATATTATTTGGATGATCTATTGAAGGACGGATGAACAATATCCATGTAAAGGATGTCGAGATAACCTTGAATACCAAGATCTTCTTGGCAATGCTCACCTTTTCCGGTATTCTCATCATCCTTGGCGTGATATCATCATACTATCTCAAAGGATCCCTCATCGCCCTTACCTGCTCATGGATAATCTGGATAACCGCGATCATAATCTTCAACTACCTCATGGTGCAAAGGCACAGGATAGTGAAGGATGTCAAGATAGAGTTCTCGACCGAGGAGGAAGAAGAGAAGGTTTACACGGTGATGAAGATCGAATAGACCATGGGCCCGGCCGGATTCGAACCGGCGACCACCTGGTTATGAGCCAGGCGCTCCACCAGGCTGAGCTACGGGCCCCAGAACAGGTATAGTTTTCTCGTACTTAAAGATTAAAGTACCTCGATTCCTTATGAGGTATGGATGCTGGATCTGAGAAAGATGGCAACCTATCCATTCTTGAGTGAGTGCAAGAGGTTTGTCAGTAGCCTCAATATATCCGTGGAGGATCTACTGAGAGATATAACCTATGAGAAGGCCAGGAGCTTTGGTATAGAGAGGGTTATGAATGCCTTTGAGAAGGGAGATGTCGGTGACAGGAAGCTGATAAGCGAGTCGGATTTTCTATCTGAAATCCTCTCCTATCCCATAGCAAAGATGATCTCGGTGTGCGTGAGAGATAGCTTCATGGTGAAGAGGTACGCACTGGGTGAGGCAAAGCGAGCGTACCGGCATCTCTTGGAGGAATCCCAAGATTTCATCCTTCTTATCGGTAAGGAACTTGGTTTAGATGCCAAACTTCATGAGGATGGCTTTGATCTGCATTTTGTGGATTACCTGAGGTATGCTCCCACGAACTACAAGAAATGGAAGCTCGTGAACAGGGAGATGAGGAGGGGATTTGTTTACCTGGATAAGAGGGATATGGTTAGGATACTGCAGGAAGCCATCATGAGTAAGATCGTAGAAGATATCTCAACCAAGCCTTGCATCGAGGATGTGGAGGATATCTTTGGTGAGGAGATAGCGAGGATAAGGGAAGAGCTCGGCAGGTACAAGAAAAGGATTTCTACCCAGCCGGTTGGAAGGATAAGCGTGGATAACATGCCACCATGCATGAAAGAGATCCTGAAGATGATCCAGTCCGGGGAGAACGTTCCCCATATGGGCAGATTCTCTTTCGTAGCTTTCATGCACAGCTTGGGAGCCAGCAGAGAGGATATATTCAAGCTCTTCAGCTCAGCTCCAGATTTTGACGAGGAGAGGACCAGATATCAGATAGACCACATAACCGGAAGGATATCTTCAACAGAATATTCACCACCAAGCTGTGAAAAGATGAAGACCTACGGCCTGTGTCCATCTGATAAGGTGGATGATCTTTGTAAGAAGGTGAGGCATCCCATATCTTACTACTGGAAGAAGGTGAAGAGAGAATGAAAAAATTTGTCGTTTTCGAGGGTATAGATGGATCTGGTAAGAGCACGGTATCGAGGAGGGTTTATGAGGAACTCGAGATGCGTGGATATGATGCGATACTCACCCATGAGCCATTCAACGAAGAGATAAAGAGGCTTATAGAAGAGATCATGGAAAAAGGGGGAGATCCTTTTTCTGTTACCTTGCTATTTCTGGTTGACAGGATAGAGCATTCGAAGCGTATAAAGGAATGGCTTTATCAGGGAAAGATCGTTGTATGCGATAGATACGAGGATTCAACCTATGCATACCAATCCGTCCAACTCAATGGATTGATAGAGGATCCCGTGAAGTACCTGAAGAGCATAACATCCGATCGCATAGTTCATCCCGACAGGGTGTACATACTCGATATAGACCCGGAGATAGCACTATCTAGGATCGGAAGAGATAGAAGACCGAGGGGATTCGAAGAGAGGGAGTTTCTGGCCAAGGTGAGGAAAAATTATATCAAACTAGCTAAAGGAGAGAG
>QMTN01000046.1 GCA_003651105.1 Thermoplasmata archaeon | reverse complement strand
TGGATGATATAGAGATTCCCTTTGGATTCAGACCGAAGGTATTCGATGAGATAGAGGTCGAGGAGGATATAAAGGATAGGTTGGTTCACTGGATTGCAGAAAGCACCGGAAAGAGCTTGGAAGAGATATGGAGGGAGATAGAGAAGATATCCGCTGATAAGCTCCTGAATCTAGAGGTTGCCTCCCTGCTCTATGCGAACCAGCTTGGTCTGGATGTATCCGGATTCGTGGATGAGGTCAGAGGATACCTAGAAGGCGGAGGAACAAGGGAATGATCAGCACACCCATGCAGTTGCTCCGCCTTGCTCCCATCAAGATCGGTATCATTCCTATCAAGGTTCCAACCGCAAAGATTAGGAGACCTAGCAATCCAGAGAACAGAAGGATCAGGAAGATCAGGAATACCATCGCCAGCCTTATCACCTTCTGATAGGGTATCCTGTTTATTCCCTTCAATGCCAGCTTTCCAACCCGGCATGTGGCTAGGAATGAGATAGAGGAGGATAGGATTATTGGGATGAGCAGATAGATCAAACAGGGTGGAGGTGCATCTATCCATCTATCTGGCTCCAGCACCTCTTTCAGGATTATAGCAACACCGCTCCTTGCTCTTCCTATGGTAAAGATGTTTGCCATGGCAAATATCGCCACAGATGTGTTAACCGATGATAGGGTTATCAAGGTCTGCCTCTCATCAGCTTCTCCTCTCATAGTTAGAGCGATTATCGTCCCTATAGCTGTGGTCACGCCTGGAATGATCGAGACGAGTATTCCAGATAGGGATCCAACCAGCATGGAGATCATGGAGCCTCTCAATTCCTTTCCGAGATCGAACTCCTCCAGAGACTGCTCACCTATCTCTGCTCTGGAAATCGCTGATGTCACCAAGGTTGCCATACCAAACAAACCAGCCAGGGCTGGAAAGAGTGGAGAGGATGGCAGGGAGATGGGGGATCTGATTGGGAGATCCAGGATCAGGATACCATAGATTCCCGAGAGGATCAAGGTTAATATCGCTACCGCCATTCTCTTAGTACCTCTCTCGGTCAGGATCATAACCGCAACAACGGAAACGAGAACAAAAGGCATGATCTCGAGCAAGCTATCGTAGAGATTCAGGGGCTCCGTCAGGATGAGTTTGAAAGGGTAGAGAAAGGATAGAGCTATAAGGGCAGATCCAAAGCTTCCAAATGCAGATATCACTATAGCTTCGTATCCCCTCCCTTTCAGAAGCAGGGAATGACCCGGCAGGATCGAGAGAGCTGTATCCTCGTCAGGCGCCCCGAGGAGAATAGCTGGTATCACGTTCGAGAATGTACTGGATACATAGGCTGACGATATGAGGATGGAGAGCAGGAGTGGATGGGATATGGGATCCACGCCCATTGCATCGAATATGTTATAGAAGGTTGCCTGCAGGGAGATGATCAACAGGGATGTAGTATTGATGTGCAGACCTGGAATCAGAGAGGTCAGGAAGCCGATGGAGAAGCCGATAAGGGAGAATAAAAGCATGCTGGTTGGATCAATCAATCCCCTCCACCTCTGTTGATATCATGTAGTAGGAGAAGCTCTCTGGATCATAGAGCAACCTTCCCTTTACCCTTACCTCATCCCCTCTTGTAACGCCCTCCATGCCCTGGATCGGCGCCAGGATCTTTAACCTGTAACCCTGATCCTCTATCTCCAGATAATCCCTCCCTATATAGCTGATTTGACCCGAGACGATCAAGATCTTATTCAGGAATCTATCGGGTCTTTCTGATAGCTGGAAGAGCTTCATCTCCTCGCATCCCTCCTCAACCTTTGCTATTCGTTTGGCTACTATCTCCACCTCTCCCCGATACCTCTCTACCCTTCCGAGGACCTCTATCCTGTCGCCGATGCAAAGATCTTTCTTTCCATGGAGAAAGAGCTTTGCCTCCTCGCCACCTTCTGCCAGGGTTATCACCATGTTTTTTCCTTTCGTTACCCTGATATCTACAATCTCTCCCTCAACGAGGACCATCGATCCCTCGTACCTTTCCAGATCACCAAGGCTTACTCTTTCAGGAGATATGGACAGAGAGATGATGTAGAGCAGAGCGAGGCTTGGCAGAGCGAGGAAGAGGATCAAATTGCGCCTCATCGGGAGATCCAATGAACAGAAATATTTATATCTGTACCTCGCTATGGACTCCTTAAGAGGGGATAGAATGGCGAGATCGAAGGAGATGTATCTCAAGGTTGCAGAGGCGTTCCAGCAAGACGTCGGATATGGTAGGGCGAGGATAGATACCCAGACGAGGATAGAGCTGGACCTGGCGATAGGGGATATAATCGAGATAGAGGGAGGGAAGTTAACGGCAGCGACGGTATGGAGGGGGCATCCGAGTGATGAGGGAAAGAACATCATAAGGATAGATAATCTCACCAGGAAGAATGCCAAGGTATCGATAGGAGACTCCGTAAGGGTTAGGAAGGCAGAGGTCAAGGAGGCACAGGAAGTTGTGATGGCTCCTCTCATCTCGGAGGGGCAGAGGATCCAGTTCGGAATAGGTATAGAGGGGCTGGTCAGAAGGGGTTTGTTGAGGAGACCTGTCGTCAAGGGAGATACGGTTATAGTTCCGGGTATAGCTCTCTTCGGGAGCGCCTTACCCTTTGGTATAATCAACACGAATCCGAAGGGTGTTGTGATCATAAACGAGGAGACGAGGATAGTTGTCAAGGAAGAGGCTCCCTCCCTCAGGGAGCTTGAGGCTCCAAGGGTAAGTTATGAAGATATCGGTGGTTTGAAGGAAGAGTTGAGAAAGGTTAGGGAGATGATAGAGCTTCCCCTGAAGCATCCGGAATTGTTTGACAGATTAGGTATAGATCCTCCAAAAGGGGTTCTGCTCTATGGTCCTCCTGGAACAGGAAAAACCCTGATAGCGAAGGCTGTTGCAAACGAGAGCGGTGCAAACTTCTATGCCATAAATGGTCCGGAGATCATGAGCAAGTTCTATGGACAGAGTGAGGAGAACTTGAGGAAGGTCTTTGAAGAGGCAGAGAAGAATGCGCCCGCCATAATCTTCATAGATGAGATCGATGCGATAGCTCCAAAGAGGAGCGAGGTTCACGGTGAGGTTGAAAGAAGGGTTGTTTCCCAGCTCCTGACCTTGCTCGATGGACTGAAAGGAAGGGGAAAGGTCATAGTCATAGCTGCAACCAATATACCTGATGCGATAGATCCCGCTCTGAGAAGACCGGGGAGGTTCGATAGGGAGATAAGGATAGGTGTTCCAGATAGAAACGGAAGGAAGGAGATCCTGCAGATCCATACTAGAAGTATGCCAAAGAGCGAGGATGTTGACCTCGATTATCTGGCAGATGTTACCCATGGATTCGTAGGCGCAGATCTTGCTGCTCTCGCGAGGGAGGCTGCGATGAACGCCTTGAGAAGATACCTGCCCGAGATAGATCTGGAGAAACCCATACCAACTGAAGTCTTAGAAAAGATGGTTGTGACGATGGACGATTTCAAGAACGCTCTGAAAGGTATAGAACCTTCTGCCATAAGGGAGTTCTTTGTCGAGGTTCCAAAGGTGACCTGGGACGATGTCGGAGGACTGGAAGAGGTAAAGCAAGCGTTGATAGAGGCTGTTGAATGGCCGATAACTAGACCGGATTCCTTCAAGAGGATGGGGATCAAGCCTCCGAGGGGTATCCTCCTCTATGGTCCTCCAGGAACAGGAAAGACCTTGATAGCGAAGGCTGTTGCAAACGAGAGCAATGCAAATTTCTTGTCCATTAAAGGTCCGGAGATCTTCAGCAAGTGGGTTGGGGAGAGCGAGAAAGCCATAAGGGAGTTGTTCAAGAGAGCAAAGCAGGTGGCACCCACGGTTGTGTTCTTGGATGAGATAGATGCGATAGCTCCGAGGAGGGGGTCCTACGAGGGTTCACATGTAACCGAGAGCGTCGTCAATCAGCTCCTGACGAGTATAGATGGCTTGGAGAGCATGGAGGGAGTGGTGGTTATAGGTGCAACGAACAGACCAGATATAATAGATCCGGGCTTGCTTAGACCGGGGAGGTTTGACAGGCTCATTCTGGTTCCAGCTCCTGATAAGAAGGCGAGGCTTGAGATCTTCAAGATCCATACCAAGGGTATGCCATTATCAGATGATATCAACCTGGAGGAGCTGGCTGAGAGGACGGAGGGATACTCTGGAGCAGATATTGAAGCTCTGTGCAGGGAAGCAGCAATGAATGCGCTGAGAAAGGATCCCGATGCCAAAAAGGTAACCCTGGCTGATTTCGAGAATGCTTTCAAGGTTGTCAAGGGTTCGATAACTAAGGAGATGATGGATTATTACAAGAAGTTTGAAGAGGAACTGGGTAAGAGGTTAGCCAAAAAGGATAAAAGGGAATTGGAGATTCAGTATCTATAATAAAGAGGTGGATTAAAATGAGGATACCTGAGAGCGAGTTGAGGGGAAAGACCGTAATGACCGAAGGTGGCTTACTTATAGGGATCTTGAGGAATATAACCATGGATCAGAGAACCGGAGAGTTGAAGAGCCTTCTGGTTGAACCTTCCGAAGATATAGATACCAGGTTGTATCATCTGGATGAGAAAGGCCACATAATCTTGGATTTTGATTCCGTGAAATCTGTTAAGGATGTTATCATCGTGAAGGATTGAGGGACCCCTTTATTTCGAGTGGAGAGATTCTGTATACTTCGGAAATTTTTATCTGTTATTATCTATAAAACTATAATA
>QMTN01000045.1 GCA_003651105.1 Thermoplasmata archaeon | reverse complement strand
TCTGTGGAGATAATCCATGCTTCGAAACCTATTGCTGTTTCGATGCCATATGGGACAAGTATATATGTACAGACGAATGGGATCCAAACCTTATCTGTTGGATAGTAAACCCATAGTGGTAAGGTGGGAGACGCTGCTGTTTAGCGCCTCCCACCTTATCAGAGGAGGAACCCCGTGTTTGAGCTGATCTTCAGCTTTCTGCTCCTGGCTTCATCCCCCCTCGAACTGCCGGATGTTAAGCTCGCCTTCGAATCATGTGATGAGAAGGATTGCGACATCTACGTGATGGAAAGCCTGGAGGGAGAACCGGTCAACCTCACCAACTTCCCCGCTCCGGACGCCTATCCAGACTGGTCGCCCGACGGGAGGAAGATCGCCTTCGCCTCCAAAAGAGATGGAAACTGGGAGATATACATCGTGAACCTGGAGACAGAAGAACAAAGACGATTGACCCGCGATCCCTCGCTCGATTCCCTTCCGAAATGGTCGCCTGATGGAAGGATGATAGCGTGGAACCGGAACCACGACCTTTACCTCATGGATCCGCTCACGGGGAGATGGTCGAGATTGACGGAGGGGATGGGCGTAACCGGCCTGGAGTGGTTTCCCGGCGGGAAGAAGATCCTGTTTTACTCGATGTCGAGGGGCGGGTTCTGCCTTTTAGATATCAAGACAGGGCTTTTGGAGGATCTGCCGAGGCCGCCTCATAAACTAGACGGGGTATATGGGCTTTCCATTTCGCCCGATGGCAGGAAGCTGGTTTACGCGTCCAACCACGAATTGTTCGGGGCGGGGGCGCTGTATGGGCTATACATGATTGATCTGATAAGCGGGGAGTTTAAGAGGCTGATCAGGGACCCCGATGGCAACTGCATACTTCCATGCTGGAGCCCTGATGGGAGGTTCATATTCTTCACATCCGATAACAAGGATAAGAACCTAGACGGAGTGGATATCTGGATCATGACCCCTGAGGGGGAGGTGGTGAGGCAGCTTAAGCTAGAGAAAGCGAATTATGCCCCCGATGTGTTCGATCCGAGATATGCATATCGTTCCATATCACCTGGGGTGAATTTGAAAGAGACGCTGTGGGGAGTGATCAAGCGAAAATGAATCGAAGAGGGTTCTGTTTCGCCTTCCTTCTCTGGGCGCTGTTTATCATACCCGTTGCGGACGCCGCTTCCCTCAGATGGAAGAAGATATTGGACGGCGTGCATGTGTGGTGTATCGCGCCAGATCCTAAAGGCCCACTCATATACCTCGGCACGGTCAACGAAGGCATACTTGTGACAGAGGATAGGGGGAGAAGCTGGCCGAAAAGGAACAACGGCATCCCCCTGCCCGGCACCATCGTCAACATAGCGATCGATCCCCAAAACACGGCGATCCTCTACGCCATAAGAAACGGCGATCTGTATAAGAGCACCGACAGGGGGCTGTCGTGGGCGATGATAAAGAAGGACGTCTCGATAGGTTTGGCGATCAACCCAGAAAATCCGGATATCATCTATGCGGGAAAGTATAAAAGCGAGGATGGGGGGAGGAGCTGGGAGATATATTTCGACGGCATCGATGGCCCTTTCCCTCCCTATCAGATAGCGGTGGATCCTGAGGAGGATGCCATCTACGTGGTGACCCTCTCCGCCCGCGCTTTCAAAAGCGAAGATGGTGGGAAAAGCTGGAGGAGGATAAAGGTGGAGGGCGAGGAGGGGCTTTATCAGATCGTCGTCAGCCCCATTCGCGAAGGCCTGCTTTATGCCTGCGGCAGGAGGGGGATCTATAAGAGCGAAGACGGCGGGGAGAGATGGAGTCTGATGGGGAGAGGGCTGCCGAAGGGGGCCAGCGGTGATTTCATACTGATCGACCCTGTGGACCCCCGGATGATATACGCGGGTTTAAGGGGGGAGGGGATTTTCCGAAGCGCGGATGAAGGGGAGAGTTGGGAGCCGTTGGGAGAGGGGTTTCAAAGCGTCGGGGTCGTCGGTTTGGCGATCAGCGAGTGGGATCCGAACTATCTCTATGCTGCTGGGGGTGGGAGTGTATGGAGGTTGGAGTTGCCTCCGAGGAGACCTTTTCACTCAGTGAGCCCCTTGAGCAAGCTTCTTTACATGTGGGGCGGTATCAAGATGGATAAGGGGTTAAATCCTTCAAAAAGGAGGTGAAGAGGTATGGTTCCGGGTCACATCAGGCTGATAGCGAGGCGGAAGGTGATGGGGTTTATCCTATCGGAGGAAGGGAAAGTCGGTAGCAGAACTGCTCTGTCTACCGCCACGCTGATAGCCATTTCTTCCCTGGCCGCTATGTTACTCATGCCGCCGACAGCTAAAGGGTGGACAGGATACTGTCCTAATCCGAACGATCCAAAAGGTGTGTGGTGCGATCACCAGTACTGCTGTAATGTAGCCGGACAGTGGGTCTGCTCAGATGAATTCTTGGAGAATCAGAACTGTGTATGGTGATTAACCTCTGATGGGGTCAGCTCAAAGACATGAGCTGACTCCATCCTAAGGGTGAAAATATGAAGATCGGAAGGACTGTATTGATATTGGTCACCATCGGAGTTCTACTCCACCACTCACTCGCTTTCCCCGCTGTTTCCTGGAAGAGGATTCTATTCAAAAACGCCAACTGCATAGCTGCAATCAACCACACGATATACGTCGGGGTCAATAACGAGGGGATATACAGGACGGTGAATGAAGGGAAAAGCTGGCAGAACATCCGAGTCGGCCCAGGACCGGCTCCCAGCGTGATTTCCATAGCGATAGATCCGAAAGATGAGAGGATAATCTATGCCGGAACGTCTAAAGGGCTCTTCAAAAGCGATGACAGGGGATGGAGTTGGGCGAAGATATGGCCGTATCGAACTCCGCCGCTCATCATAGTCGTTGATCCCAAGGACAGCAGGGTTATCTATGCTGACGTTTTCAAAACCACGGATGGGGGGAGAAGCTGGAAACAGATCTTTCCCTTCAAGTGTGCTTTCTGCGATCTGGCCGTAAATCCACGAAACACCGAGATCCTATATGCTACGTTCTGGATGAAGGGCGGGAAGGTGACAGGGCTGTGTAAAAGCGAAGATGGAGGGTTGACCTGGAGGAAGATATTCGATCATCTAGCGATTCCGATCGTAATCGATCCCAGGCGCCCTATGAGGGTATATGTAGGGGGTGAGGGGAAAGTATACAGAAGCATGGACGGAGGGGATAGCTGGGCTGAGCTGGAGGAGGGATTGCCCCGGGGGCTGATCCGCTCGATGCTGATAGACCCCATCAACCCCGATATCATCTACGCAGGCGTGGATATGGCGGGGGTGTATAGGAGCGAAGATGGAGGTGAGACGTGGAGCCCTTTGGGGAGGGGATTCCCCGATACGGTGAAGATCATGGATTTAGCAATCGATCCATCATCACCTGATTTCCTGTATGCGGCTACCATCTGGGGAGATCCGTTCACGAACGACTATGGGCTGTGGAGGATGGAGCTGCCTCCGAGGAGACCTTATCACTCGGTGAACCCCCTGGGCAAGCTTCTTTACATGTGGGGTGGTATCAAGATGTATAAGGGGATAAATTCTCTGAAAAGGAGGTAAAGATTCATGATTCCGGGCCACATCAAATTGATAGCGAGGCAGAAAGTAATGAGGTTTATCCTGTCTGAGGAAGGAAGAGTCGGGAATAGAACTGCGTTGTCTACCGCTACACTGGTAGCTACTTCAGCTCTTGCTGCCATGCTGATAATGCCCAAAGTAGCCTACGCTGGTGGATACTGTCCACCTCCGGATGATTGGCTGTTCTGTCCCGTTTATTGCTGTATCGACCTCGACCACCCGGGTGAAATCGTTTGGGAGTGCTCAGAAACATGGCGTCCCGAATGTTGTATTGCTACTCCAGATGGATGCATTGGAGGAAACTGATAAACCGTTCATATTCTGAGAGGTCACAGAGTTAGAAGGAGACAGGGAAATCTGTTACACGTTCATCCCTGTCTCCTGTTTCCTATCTCCTGCCGATGTATCGTGAGGGGAATAAAATGAAATGGATGAGCTTACTGTTCCTTATCATCTTCATCATGCCCCCCGCTTCAGCTCTGAAGTGGAAACAAATCATGCTCAATTGCCCCATCGAGTGTATAGCCATGCATCCCACCAAACCGATCATCTTCATCGGAACCATCAACCACGGGATATATAAGACAACTGACAGGGGCAAAACGTGGAGCAGAACGGACAACGGCATCCATCAGCTGGCTTGGATATATTCAATCGCCATAAACCCCAAGGATCCCAACCAAATGTTCGTCGGCACAGAGCTGGGGCTTTACAAAAGCACAGATGGAGGGGAAAGCTGGACACCTGTCAAAGAGATCGGGAGAACCATCTTCTCCGTTCATTTCGATGCGGTAAACCCCAAGATCATATACGCGGGCCCCTACAAGAGCACGGATGGGGGCAAAAGCTGGAAGGAGATGAACATACCCCCCAAGATAAAGAGGAAAGGCCCGCTTCTCTTCGTGGATCCGAGGCGATCCGGCATCCTCTATGTCAGAAGGGTCATAGGGCTGGAACCCCCCGAGCTTTACAAGAGCACGGATGGAGGGGAAAGCTGGAGGAAGATAGGCGAGGGGATATTTCACATCTCCATCGACCCATTCCACCCCGACATACTCTATGGGGCGTCCTGGCACGGGATATACAAGAGCACAGATGGAGGGGAGAGCTGGAAGTTGATAAGGAAAGGTATGGAATTGCCTCCCGGCGCATGGACAGACGTGTTAGTGAATCCGATCAATCCGAACGTGATATACGGCATGGTGAGC
>QMTN01000044.1 GCA_003651105.1 Thermoplasmata archaeon | reverse complement strand
AATGGAGGATGAGCTAAGGAAGGGAGGCGCCGAGTTTAAAGAAGATCCAGTAGTTATCGATGGAAACGTGGTTACCAGCAGAGGGCCATCTACAGCTCTGTTATTTGGCTGGAAGCTGTCAGAGATCCTTGCCGGCAAGGATAAAGCCGAGGAGGTAGCGGGAAGGATGCTGAGAGATCTAGTCTTCAGGTGATTGGAGCCTTTCCAATCTATCTACCACTTTTATCCATGGCTTGATGAAGGCGGTTTTCTCGCTAGTAAAGACAACCGGATCTATCTCAACGACCTCATCTCCTCTCTTTGCGCATATCGTCAGATCCTTATCCTCTACGCTCCATCCCCTCTCCTTCGCAAATTCCCTTATGCTCTTGAAAAATTCGCTCTCCACCATCTTGGTTTTTATCTCTTCAGCCTTCACATCTCTCTTCTCCAAGTTCATGTCGAGGATATCCTCCGAGAACTCTTCCCTGAACTTCCTGAAGCTCTCCCTTATCTCTCCAATATCTACCATATCCCCTCACCACTTCCACTCTTCAAATTTGAATTCAATATATAAAATTTTGCAGAAAATTGCCCATCGAAATATCGATCAGAATTTTAAACGAGATATCGATTCGAAATGCCATGAGTGAGATATGCAATCTTCAGGATAATAAGAAAAGATGTCCATGCACCTATGAGCCATGTGATAAGAAAGGTAAGTGCTGTGAGTGCCTGAGGTACCATCTGAGCAGGAAGGAGCTACCTGCATGCTGCTTCCCAAAAGATGTGGAGAAGACCTACGACAGATCCTTCAAGAAGTTCATAGAGGTCTACTCTAAAGAACTCTTCTGATCTTCACCAACAAATCCCTCGGATCATGTCCCAGAAGCCTTATCATTGGCTCCTTGCCATGACCTCCCCTATCCCATATCACATCCGGAACCCTGCCAACCTCTTCAACAACCCTGTTAACACCCCATTCCATGGTAGATCTACTGTAAGCTGGCTCTTCTCTTCTATCGAAGCTGGATACCAAGAAACCTTCTTCTTCAAATCTCTCAACGACCTCTTCCCTGTATCTCAGGTTCATCCCAGCCCTCTTCCTCTCATCAAACCTCATGGCAGTGATTATCATCCTGGCTACATGCTCAGATGCACCAAACTTAAGCAGACCATGGCTTTTTCCTTTCGTTATCCTACCTTCAAGAGCGCAGACATCCTCGATGGATCTTGCATTCCTTAATGCATATCCAACGTTTACACCAACCTCCGGAATCATATCCGATGGTAAGATCTTGAGCAAGGATTTGATCATCCTGTTCAAAGAGTACCATATCGCAAACCTCTCCCCATCCATACCTTCTGGAGGGATATCAAACTCTCTTGGATCACCCAAGATCTTTACTTCGCTACCTATGGAAAAGGAGTTGAGCATCATGCTCCATAAGATCCTCTTCGCAACATCTATCGATCTCCTGATACCCATTCCCTTCGATAGATTTCCAGCAATAAGGGAAGAGAAGACGCAACCGGTCCCATGCCACCTGCCCCTTATCCTCGGTAGCGAAAACCTGTAAAACCTTCTGCCATCAAATAGAACATCAATGGACTCTTTACCTCCAAGATCCCCACCCTTTATCAGAACATTCTCAGCACCTGCATTGTTTAGATGCTCAGCTAAACAGAAGACATCACCCTTAAATCCGCTCAGCATCCCAGCCTCTTCCATATTGGGAGTGAGCAGATAGACCAGGGGGATCAACCTTTCTTTGTATACTCTGATATAGGATTCATCGCACAGCATGGTACCGTCTGATGCCTTTAATACTGGATCGGCAACAACCCTCTCTATTTTCCTATCTTCTATAATATCTGCAACACACCTCAGGTTATCACCTCTGTAGATCATCCCGAGCTTGATGACCGATGGCTTAGTTAGAGCAAGAACCCTTTCAAGCTGATCTTTCAAGAGCTCTTCATCGATGGGATGTATAGAAAACACCCTATCGGGATTCTGTACAGTTATGCAAGTAATCACATGGTATGCATGCACGCCAGAGATACCAAAAGCCCTCATATCTGCATGCAATCCAGCTCCACCAGATGAATCGAGACCAGCTACCGTTACCACGATCCTCCTCATCTGAAGAGGAAACTCTTCGTTAGATTTATATGCTTTCCCAGTTTTCTCCCGCTGGATTTTGAAGGGATAGTATGGAGATCATAGATGCCAAGCCTGGAGAAACCTTACTGCTTCTCGGAAATGAGGCGATAACAAGGGGCGCCCTGGAGGCAGGTATCGATTTCGCGACAACCTATCCGGGAACCCCATCATCTGAGATTGCCGATACCTTCTCCAAGATAGCAAGGTATCTAAAAGCTAAAGGAAAGGATGTGCCATTCTACTTCGAGTACTCCACCAATGAGAAGGTTGCTCTTGAGATATCTGCAGCCGCATCCCTATCTGGATTGCGCTCCTTAACCTGCATGAAGCACGTTGGATTGAATGTTGCGAGCGATGCATTCATGACATTCATGTACGTTGGTTGCAGGGGAGGGAACATCATAGTTACCGCAGACGATCCTGGATGCCATTCCTCGCAGAACGAGCAGGATAACAGATACTATGCCATCTTTGGCAACGCCCCGATGCTTGAACCAAGCAACCCGCAAGAAGCAAAGGATATGACCGTGGATGCGTTTGATATATCTGAGGAGCTGGGTTTACCGCTTATCCTGAGAACAACGACGAGGATCTCCCATACAAGAGGTATCGTGAGGTTGGGAAGGATAAAGAGATCGAGGAGAAAGGGAAGGTTTGAGAAGAATCCCTTCATGGTAACCGTCCCATCGGTAGCAAGAGCGAGGCATCCGGTTTTGCTCGAGAAGATGAAGGAAGCGGAAAAGCTTTCGGAGAGATCGAGATACAATAAGATTATAGAGAGGGGAGGAGGGTTAGGAATAGTTGCATCTGGAGTATCCGTTGGCTATGCCTTGGATTCTCTGGAAATCCTGGGTATACAGGCTGACATCTTGAAGCTGGGCTTCACCAATCCGATACCAAGGGAGATGTGCGGAAGATTCATGGAGGAGCACAAGAAGATAATCGTTTTGGAAGAGCTGGAACCGATCCTCGAGAACAGGCTGAAAACCATAGCCCATGATCTTGGGATAGATGTTGAGATATTTGGTAAGGATAGTGGGCACTTCTCAAGGCTCTACGAGTATAACCTGGATATAGTTGTTGAAGGTATCTCAAAGATACTTGGTGTAGAGAATCCATTACCGGAAGGAGGGAAAACGAAGCTGAAGCTACCAAGTAGACCTCCGGTCATGTGTCCCGGTTGCCCCCACAGGGCGAGCTATTACTCAGCCAAGAGAGCTTCTCCAAGGGATACAATCTATCCAACAGATATAGGCTGTTACACCTTGGGCAGATCCCCACCTCTCAAGATGGCAGATGTTCTGCTCTGCATGGGATCTAATGCTGGCATGGCGTGCGGGTTCTCAAAGGCTACGGATCAAAAAATCATATCCTTCATGGGTGATTCCACTTTCTTCCATGCCGGTATTCCAGCCATAATAGATGCCGTGCATCATAATCACGATTGCGTCATAACGATCCTTGATAATAGGACGACCGCGATGACAGGGCACCAGCCCCACCCGGGCACAGATCTTACAGGTATGGGAGAGCCAGCGAGAGCCATTGATATAGAGCAAGTAGTCAGGGGCTTAGGTGTGGAATATGTGAGAACCGTGGATCCAACCGATTTGAAGGAATGCGAGAAAGCTTTCAGGGAGGCTCTGGATTTCAAGGGACCAGCTGTGGTCATATGCAAACATCCCTGTATCCTGATAGAAAACAGGGAAAGGCGAAAGAGGGGAGAGGGGATACCGGTTTATCAGGTTAACCAGGAGAGATGTAAGCGATGCAACCGCTGCATAAAAGAATTCGGTTGCCCTGCCTTCTATTTTGATGAGGATGGAAAGATCAGGATAAATGAGGAGCTGTGCAATGGTTGTGGAGTCTGTGCCCAGGTATGCCCATTCGGTGCCATAGAAAAGGTTGGTGAGAGGAGATGAAGCTGGATATAGTTCTGGCAGGCGTGGGAGGACAGGGCGTACTGACCATGGCATCCCTGATAGGTAGATCTGCCCTCAGATCTGGTATAAATGTTCTGGTCTCAGAGATCCATGGAATGGCGCAGAGGGGAGGAAGCGTGAGATGCACGATCAGGATGGGGAATGTGAACTCACCACTTGTAGCTAAAGGATCCGCGGATTGCATAGTGAGTACAGAACCTTTGGAAGCCTTGAGGGAGATAGATAGGGCGAATAGGGATACGATCGTTCTTACTGATGTGAATCCGGTTGTTCCACCGACCGTCATCTTCGAGGATGTTGATTATCCAAGCGTTGAAACCATACTGGATGAGATAAGGAGAAACTGCAGGCTCATCGAGATAGATGCAAACGAGTTGGCAAAGAAGGCTGGAGGTATAATATCAAAGAATGTAGTACTGCTTGGTGCTCTATCAGCTATAGATATCCTGCCATTCTCTCATGAGATCCTTTTGGAAGAAATAAGAAGAACTTTACCCTACAAAGATATAAATACGAGAGCCTTTAATCTGGGCAGAAAGGAGATAATGAGAAGGAAGGATGAGAAGAGATAGGATCTTCTGCGTCAAGTGCGGGAAGGAGGTTGATGAGCTCATAGATGGCCTTTGCTTGGAATGTTATTCGAAGAAAGGGGGTTTTTCAAGCATAGAGGGCAGACTTTATTTGGATATCTGTTCAACCTGCGGTTCGGTAAGATACAAGGGGAGGTGGCTGAAGGAAGATGTGGAATCTGCCATGAAAAGGTTGATAATTGATAATATCTCCACCCAAGGTAAGGTCTCGTGGCAAAAGGTGGACGTAAGCTTT
>QMTN01000043.1 GCA_003651105.1 Thermoplasmata archaeon | reverse complement strand
CATGAGAAGACGAGGCTAGCCATAGCGACGATAATCTTTCACAGAGGGAAGGTGGATTTTAAAACCCTGAAAAGACTGCTCGATCTAACAGATGGAAACCTGGCGACCCATCTAAAGGTGCTCGAGCAATCAGGATATATAAAGGTTGAGAAGAGGTTTGTTGGAAGGAAACCCCAGACCGTGTACGAGTTCACGGAAAAGGGAAGCAGGGCTTACAGGAACTACCTGAAGAGCCTGGCAAGGTTGTTTCACGGTAGATCAGAATCCATGTAACCGAGGCACCAAATTTATATAGAGATATTCGTATTGCAGGAATCCCAAGGAGATACCATGGCAAGGATCCATGCGAGAAGGAGAGGAAAATCCGGTTCAAAGAGAGTCTACAGAGACAAGCATCCAGACTGGAGCGCGCTGAATCCAAGAGAGGTTGAGGCTAAGGTGGTGGAGCTGGCAAAGGAAGGATACTCGGCGAGTCAGATCGGGATGATCTTGAGAGATCAGTATGCGGTGCCCCGCGACAAGGCGGCGACGGGCATGAGCATTCTTCAAATCTTGGAAAAGAACAAGGTTGCACCAGAGATTCCAGAGGATCTGATGAGTCTCATCAGGACCGCCTTATCCATAAAGAAACACCTAGATGAGCACAAGCACGATTACAAGAACAAGAGAAACCTCCAGCTAACAGAATCGAAGATAAGGAGATTGGTGAAGTATTACAAGAGGATAGGTAGGTTACCGGAGGACTGGAAATACGATCTCGAATCCGCAAAACTTTTGGTAAAGTAGGATGGACTTAAGGGATTGTTTGAGGAGATGCTCGGAAAAGATAAAATCCCTGCCTAAAACTAGCAGAATCAGAATCATCTCTCATTATGATACAGATGGCATATGTTCAGCCTACATCCTCGCAAAGGCTATCGAGAGGGAGGGCTTTGACTTCCACATCACCCTTTTAGAACATCCTGTAAAGGAAGAGATAGAGAGGCTGGGAGATGAGGATAGCGACGCGATGATCCTTTCGGATCTGGGTAGTAGTTTCATCGATACGATAAGCAAGATGGGCAGGGATTCCATAATCCTGGATCATCACCAGCCCGAGGATAGAGATGTGATTAAGGGATCGGTGATCCAGGTGAACTCGAACCTGTTTGGTATAGATGGGGATATCGATGCATCAGGATCGAGCCTCTGCTATCTCCTAGCCAAGGAGATGAACAAGGAAAACATAGATCTCTCGCCCTTCGCCTTGATGGGAGCGATAGGTGATAAGCAGAGCTTGGGAGGATTCAGTGGAGTGAATAGGGAGATCTTCGATGAGGCGAGGAGGGAAGAATTTATCAAGATCAGCAGACCCTCCCTGAAGCTTGGTGATGGACCCATAATCCAGGAGATCAATCTATCGGTTGACCCATTCTATCCAGGCCTATCCGGAAGGGAGGAGGAGATAGGAAAACTCTTGGATAGATTATCTATACGGGAGGATGCCAGATATTCGGAAATCGGAGGAGAGGAGAAGAAGAGATTACATTCCTTCCTGATGCTAACCCTATTGAGGAACAACATCGATCCATTGGTGGCAAACAACATCATTAAGGAGAGAATCCTCACCGAGAAGCTACCTTTGAACCTCGATGTGATATCGGAGATGATCGATGCATGTAGCAAGAGCAACGACCATGGTCTCGCCCTATCTTTTCTCTTCAATCCGGAGGATCTTTATGAAAGGATAAAAAGGAGGAGCGAGGCTTACAAGATAAGGATAATAGAAAAGCTCAGAGAGATCGAGGATCGAGGTCTCAAAGAGACGAGGAACATCGTTTATTTCACATGCGATAAAGCAAGCGATGGTAGTTACATGAGCGGAATAGTCTCAAGCTACTTCGATTGCAAGAACAAACCGGTTTTTTCCTTCTCAAAAGACAGGAACAAGATCCATGTATCTTGCAGGGCGAGAAGGAAGATGGTTGAGAGAGGACTCAATCTAGGCGGGTTAATGAGGTCGATCGCCCAAAGATTCGGAGGATCGGGAGGAGGGCACAAGATAGCGGCTGGAGCAACCCTAGAAGAAACGGATCTGGATGAGATCGTCAGATATATAGATGATATCATTGGCAAGGGGTATGAGGGTAAGGTGTAGGTTGGAACTTGAATACCCGGATAAGAAGCTTGCCGAACTCGTGTACAAGTCTGTCAAGGTAGATGATGATGGATTCATAAGTTCTTCTTTGAAGGAAAACGTGCTTGTAGCGGAGATGGAGGCAGAATCTCCATCATCTTTACTTCATACCTTAGATGATTACCTTTCTTGCATATCTGTTGCGGAAAAGGTAAACAACGTGCGATCGAAAAGGTAATAATACTTAACCTTATCTGCTCTTTCAATCCTCTTAAGGTGATCAAGATGGTTCGCGACAGAACAAAGAAAAGAAGAGGATCAAGGACCCATGGAAGAGGGAAGAAGGCAGGAAGAGGTGCGGGGTTGAGGGGAGGAAGGGGAAATGCTGGTCTTCACAAGCATAAGTTTACCTACGTCTTGAAATACATGAGGGATCATTTTGGTAGAAGGGGTTTCAAGAGAGGATTTGATAAAAGGGAGATAAAGGTTATAAATGTCGGAGATATAGAAAGGTTGTTTCCGGGTAAGGATGAGATCGATCTGAGAAAGGAAGGGTTTGATAAGTTACTGGGAAAGGGAGATATAGGATACAAGGTTAAGGTGATTGTTCCCAAGGCGAGTGAGAAAGCTGTGAGAAAGATAGAGGAGAAAGGAGGAGAGGTTGTAATCACAGAGTGATCGGAATGGCGGAGGAGAGGGAGAAGAGCAAGCTATTTGCCCTCAAACCGATCATAGAGAGATGGCCAGCCGTAGCTAGACCGGAAGGTTACGTACCCTTTAAGACGAAGTTATTCTGGACAATCCTCTGCTTGATAATATACTATGTCCTCACCCAGATCACCATCTATGGCTTATCTCCTGGGGTCATCGATCTGTTTGCTGGCTTCAGGGCGGTGATGGCTGGAGCTAGCGGTAGTTTAGCGCACCTCGGGATAGGTCCGATAGTCACAGCATCTATTATACTGCAGTTATTCGTGGGTGCTAAGATAATAAACTTAGATCTGACAAAGAGCGAGGACAAGATGATCTATCAGGGATTTCAGAAGATACTGATAATCATAATGATCCTCGTCGAAGCCATTCCTCAGGTCTTCGGATACCTAAAACCAAGTGATGCATTTATTGATGCGGTCGGTTTGGGGATGGCAAGAACCCTAATCGTTTTACAGCTCTTCATGGGAGCATTGATAATCTATCTCATGGATGAGCTGATATCGAAATGGGGAATAGGCTCTGGGGTTTCTCTTTTCATAGCTGCTGGAGTATCTGAAGCCATCGTTACCGGTTTGTTCAACTGGCTACCAGCAAACCCGAACATGCCCGTGAGCATGCAAAACCCACCTGCTGGTCTGATACCAGGATCTTATTACATAGCATCTCAATACACGGTTGGAGGCCTGGTTGAAAGGGGATATGGAGATATCCTGATATTCCATGCAAACTCGATAATAGCCTTGATCGGGACCCTGATCATCTTCTTCTTTGTTGCCTATGCAGAGTCTAGCAGGATAGAGCTACCTCTCGCTCATGGTCTTGCAAGGGGTGCAAGGGGGAGATATCCGATAAGGTTGATCTATGCATCAAATATCCCTGTAATCCTGATGTCAGCCCTCCTCGCAAACATAAACATGTTTGCTCTTCTGCTATACCATTCAGATGTACCTTTACTCGGTGGAAAATGGTGGCTGGGTGCATATCCAGAGGGTCATTCGAGACCGACCATGGGGGCGGTATGGTATCTATCACCCTTGAATGGAATAACGGGTTGGCTCCTACCAATGCTCGGATTCAGGGTAGCTGGAGATACCCATGCACCATGGCAACACGCTCTGCACTTCATCATCTACCTCTCCATCTACATCTTTGGCTCAATCCTTTTTGCGAAGTTCTGGATAGAAACTACGGATATGGGTCCAGCAGCCATAGCGAGGCAGATCCAGCAATCAGACATGCACATACCAGGTTTCAGAAGGGATCCAAAGATCTTGAGAAAGATTCTGGAGAGATACATACCTGCGGTTACAATCATAGGAGGCGCAGCCGTTGGCGCACTCGCTGCATTTGCCGATGCAATCGGAACAGTTGGTAGGACATCTGGTACGGGCGTTTTGTTGTTGGTTGGCATACTGATAAGGTTGTATGAGGATCTGGCAAGGGAGCAGGCGATGGACATGCATCCTCTACTGAGGCAATTCTTTGGAAGGGGTTGATACTTCATGGGAGTGATAGTCGTTACTGGTATACCTGGTGTTGGTAAGACAACAGTCATGCAGAAGGCATCTGAGGGCATGGATATCAAGTTTGTAACCTTCGGTACGGTAATGATAGAGATAGCCAAAAGACTCGGATGGGCAAAAGATAGGGATGAGATGAGAAAGCTACCTCTGGAGAAGCAGAAGGAGTTGCAGATAAGGACAGCTGAGGAGGTATCTAAGATGGGCAAGGTTATAGTGGATACTCACTGTACCATAAAGACCCCTCAAGGTTACATGCCTGGCTTGCCGGAATGGGTGATAACGAGGCTGAAACCGAGAGCCATAGTTATCGTCGAAGCTGATCCGGAGGAGATCTATAACAGGAGGCAGAAGGACAAGTCAAGAAGGAGAGATCCAGATACTGTAGATGAGATAAGGGAGCACCAGGAGATGAATAGAGCCATAGCGATGGCATACTCGGCATTAACGGGAGCAGTCGTTAAGATCGTCTACAACCATGACAATGCCTTGGATGAGGCTGTAAAGCAGGTAACACCCGTCCTCAGGGGATTGAATGAAGGATAAGACCCAGCAACCAAGTACCACAGGCTTTCTGCTTCCATTTTTCGTCTTATTCATCATCATGATGATCATAACAATTCCTGGAGTTAGAACCGCTATAGCGCTTGGCATGGACTCGATTCTCTACCCCCTGATAGGATTCAATGCAAGCTATCCGGTGCTGACCATAGCGTTATCCGGGATAATAATGATAACCTTGAGCTCGATCTTCACCAACATCT